>DXVA01000389.1 GCA_019408975.1 Lentisphaeria bacterium
GACGATTGGCATCCGTATCTGCTTGTCAATACGGATCGTGCGTATTTCGATCTGAGCGGGAACAAAATCTCTGTTCTCAGCCGGGATTTCAGCCTGTGCCGGGATATGGCGCAGGTCAAGCGGGAACAGAACTACTGGAGCCGGCTACACCGGAGAAACGAATATGCCGATCAGCGGAAAATCTACCGGATTCTTCTTGAACGGTGCGGTCAGATTGATCGCGATTGGCACTCCACCGAGGTTTCCGAAGCGGAATTCATTGCGGAATATAAAAGAAGGAATCGGAGGTAAGGTATGAAAGTTTGCAAGGCTTATCTGGAGTTTCGCACCACATGGAAACGTCGGTATGCGAATTGGAACGACGTTATGAGGAAGCGGAACGCATGAAACAATGGGATCGTGCGGAGCGTATTGGAGAAGCATTGGCTGAAATGGAACAGCATTCCGGCTTCAAAAAATGCTATTCCTGCGGCAGAAAAGGCTGTCCGGCGCACTTCGACGGCTTCGTGTCGTGGGAGCCGATGGATTTCAGTTGCAAAGCGCTCCAACTCCTTGGACTCAACTGACTGCCGATGCAGTATCTTTGAAATTCAGATATTTGATGCCGTCTATTTCCGGAGTCAAATCTCCGGAGTAGATGACATAACCGGAAACGAATTTATTTGAAAGTTTCCGAAGTTTCAACAGATTCCTGCAAAAATCCTTGTTCCAGGTCATCCCGCCCTTGATCTCTATCGGAATCAGTTCATTATGAGATTTCCGGAACAGCAGATCGGCTTCCAGCCCTTGAGAGTCACGGAGGAAATAGAGATTGGGCATCTCTCCGGCATTGAAGCGGCTTTTTAATGCCTCCATGACAACCATATTTTCAAAAAGCCCTCCGAAAAGCGGATCACGCGCCACCTGTTCCGGCGTCTCAATCCCGAGCATCCAAGTTGCCAGACCGACTTCCGTAAAATAGAGTTTTTTACTTTTGACCAACCGTTTTCCGAAATTTTCAAAATAGCAGGGAAGCTGGAAGACAATAAAGCTTGCTTCCAAGACGGAAAGCCACTCTTTCAGCGTAGGTGCCGATGTCCCGACATCATTTGCCAGCGAGGATAAATTGACCAGCTGTCCAACCCGCCCCGCCAGCAGTTTCACAAAAGTTTCAAAAGCACTGAGGTTCTTGATATTCAGCATCATCCGAACGTCTTTTTCCACATAAGTGGAAAAGTAATCGCGATAGAGGTTCTTCGCATCAAGAGAAGTATCATACAGACGCGGCATAAAGCCTTGCGTCATGTATTGATCCCGGCTCAGTACAACGCCGGCAGATGCCAGCTCTGAAATGGAAAGCGGCAGAAGCTGTAAAATCCCGGTTCTTCCGGCCAGAGATTGCGATACTCCCTGACCCAGTTGCGGTTGATGACTCCCGGTCAAAATATATTGTCCGGAAGATTTGTTTTCATCCACAATGGTTTGAATGTAGCTCAGCAATGCCGGAACGCGCTGAATTTCATCCAAAATAACAGGAGCAGCATAGCTTTTCAAAAAGCCTTTGGGGTCGGCTTCCGCCATTTGTCTTATATCAAAGTTCTCCAAACTGACATAACGATAATCTGGAAACGTCATTTTTGCCAGCGTGGTCTTGCCTGATTGCCGTGGTCCGGTAATTGTCACAACCGGATACATCGCCGCCAACTTCTTCAGTTGAGCTTGAATTGTCCGCTGAATCATAAATTGCGCTCCATTTCTTCTGGTATTTTCTTCTCCATATACAATATCTCTATTTATACAAAATACAAGTTCTACTTTAGAAATGTTGAAGACTATGTATGCAAGAAAAAAATTTCACTATCGTCCCATAGTCCTTTGAAATTGTCATTTTTGACTCCATGTTGAGTCTGAGTTGTTTTTTTGAGAATACCCATTTCCGGTTTTCCCTTTCCATGAATGATGTTTATATTGGAGCGAATCCGGGGAGATATGCCTGCTCCGGAACAGCGCGTATGCGAACCGGATCGGATGCTGTCCCACAGCATTTAAGGACGCTTCCCAACTCCAGACAACACCTCTCAATGTTGTAAAAAGTCTGGTAAATGTATGCTTCCATTCATTTTTCCAAGCGATGAAGCGGAGGAGAACATAGGTCAAAAGAGCAGTCCAGATTTGCCAGCGGACCGCATTCTCATTGTATCCCATGAAGTCGGAAAGTTGAAGCGTTTGCTTGATTTCCTTGAAAAATACTTCTATCGCCCAGCGTGCTTTGTAAAGATCGCAAATTGAACTTGCCGCCCATGCGAGGTTGTCGGTAATGAATATCATTCTTTTCGGTTTTCCATCGACCTCGACGACAGCTTCGACCAGACGCAATCTTTCCGGATACCAAATTGATGTGTGTTGTCCGGTCAATCTGATGACAACATCACGGAGGATATTGTGCGTGGGGACGCTGTGCTGTCCCACAACTTCATATTTCATATTATCCTTGGCACGGGTGACCCAAAAAACGTGGTGGAATCAACCACGTGGATGAGCCGTTTGAAACGTTTCGGCATCGCGCAGTATTGACGTCCCTGAATTCGAAATCCCGGACAGATTTCATTCAAATGAGCCAGAACTTCCCAGAACAGTTTCTCCGCCATTCCAGCATCACGGTTCCGGTTCGCATGCGACAATCCGTTCCGACTCGGTGGGACACAATCACGAATTTTGCTTAC
Source organism: Lentisphaeria bacterium (assembly GCA_019408975.1). GTDB lineage: Bacteria > Verrucomicrobiota > Lentisphaeria > Victivallales > UBA1829 > UBA11452. The sequence goes on from DXVA01000389.1 coordinate 2,703, forward strand.
AAGTTCGCAATGATTGCGGAGCGTATCGCAAATATCATTTAAGTCGATGGCATGCGTCAGTTGCCCGAAAAACAGCGAAAGAACATGACTCGTCGGACTGAATATACGCGATTGTTTATCAATTCCGAATGATTTTGCGACTTTGGGAAGTAAATTACGCGGAATCAGCTTGAAAATTTGCGATAACACTGTCATCATTATGTTTTGACGGTTTCATGGTGTCTCCTTATTTTTCTTGGTCGAAACATAAGTTACACTATGAACTGTCTCCTTTCAATTTTCCAGCCATTTATGGGATGGCTGTGAAAAGGTTTTATAAAATTAAAAAATTCAAGGTGAACAATGAAGACAGAACTGGAAGACATGCTGAAGAATAACCCTTGGAATAAGGCGGAGATTGAAGCCTGGAAAGCCATCCTGAAGACAGGACAATCCGGAGAGTTTATCCTGAAAGAGGATGTGGACATCATTGCCTCTTATAATCGGAAATGCAAAAATGAAGGTGAGCTGATTCAGACTTATCTTCTCCCGCAGCCGTTTATTGGAAATCCGGAAGCGCCGATCTGGATTTTGACTCTGAATCCAGGATACTGTGAAATCGACCTTTATGATATGCTGGGGAAAAAAGAAGAGATTAAAGACTGGCTGGAGAAAGAAAAAGTAGAAACAGAAAGCAAGGAATCTCTGAAGAAACGGCAAGAGCTGTTACTGAAGCAGCTTAGATTCGAAGAATCACGAAGTTTTTATGTTCTTGATGACTGTTTCAATACGTTAAAAGAACATGCGGGGAATAAATCTTTTGGCGGCTACGAATGGTGGAAAAAACACTTGCTGGGAACTAAAAATTCCAAACTGTTCTGCAAGGGGGAGAAGAAAATGCTCTCAAAATTCTTTGCTCTGGAGTTTTTCCCCTACCATTCCAGGAACTTCAGCAAGAAGCTTTCCAAAATAGAAGTGGCTCATTCAAAATTCTGGAAAGAATTGGTCTCTTATGCTTTAAAAAGAGGAAAATTGTTAATTTGTCGCAATGAAAAAATTATCAAAGAAATTCAGAAATTCCCTGATTTTGAGAAGAACAAGGATAATGTTTTGCGTTTTTCCAGTCAGAGGATTTTTTTGTCCAATGGAAATTTGATTCCACTGGGAGACTATGCAAGTGAAAGAAAAGAAGATGTAAAAAAACATGCAGCAGAGCTGGTTTATGCGACACTGAATAAATAAGCGAAATATTGACCAGAAACCAAAATATTTGTAGTTGTCATGATGCAGCTTGAACCGACTCTTTTTGAAAAAATGACTTGATGTGTTCCAGACATTTCTGAATACTTTGCATATGTACTTTGGCGTAGTTTGCCAATTCTCCTTTTCTA
>DXVA01000039.1:0-11172 GCA_019408975.1 Lentisphaeria bacterium
GATCACCCGCAAATTCATTGACGACAAGCTCCAATATTTCCGGACAATCCGGGAATCACGGCAGGATTGTCCCGGCTTCTTTCTGCCGGAAAACATGAACGTCCTCGGCTACTCTCCCGAAGTCATGGATTTTGCTCTTTTGCAGACCAATACCACCAAAAACGGTGCCCGCGAGATCCGTGACATCGTCGAACGTATGCTCAATCAGGCATATGATCTTGCCCTGGTTCGTGATCCCAGCGGTAAAAACATGACCGGCTATCTCAATATCGCCCCTGTTATGGAGAATGAAATTCCTCGTGAAGCTGTTGTTCTGCAGCATGAAATTCCCGCGAACTGCATTCGCATCATCCCGGATTGAGGAGGTGTTTATGGTAAAAATCATTGAACGCATCACGTACCGCGATGATGACACGCTGGAAAATACCGACAGGAAAATTGAGATTCCCGGCAGAGTTGTCGGCAGCCAAATGACAGCCGGAGTCCTGAATATCATGGGCTGGCATCTGGTCATGATTGACCGCGAGCATCTCACCAGCGTTCAAATTGATGGAGAAAACGAAAACGACCTGCTGGAACTGAAAAGGCTGTTGGAAAAAACAACCATGAAAATTTCCATTCAGGTCAAGTTGAATCTGCCGGATTTTCTGTAGAATATTTTCACTTGCTGCTTTCCGTGTGTGGCACTATTCGGAAAGCAGCAAAATTCCTTATCGGCTGACAATACGCAGATTGTCGAATTTCGCCAGCTCCGCTTGGGTTCCTGTAAAATAGGTCGCAGTAATTTGTGTATTTTTATCTATACCATATTGTTTTTTTCTTCCGGTATTGAGCAGGGAAAGTTCCCATTTCGGCATCCAGATCCGGTTGGAAGAACGAATACGCGGCAGGCTTACATTTCCATAAAGAGTATGAAACTCAACCCGGTCAACATAGATTGTTGCTGTAATCCGGGCGTCATTCAACAATCTTTCATATACCCCTTGTGGGAGACTCCTGTTCGCAAGATCATTAAAATGACCGACAAGAACATTTTTCTCCAAATCCTGCAATGCATCCTTATTCAGATTGCTGTTTTTCAAAAGAGTTACTTTTTTCTGTAATTCAAGACGTCGGCTCCTGTTCCGAATCAAGAGATTGCGTAACTGTTCCTCAGTTGCAAGACCATCCAGAAACATTTCATGAAGCTGTTCTTCTTTGATCGCCAGGTTTTTCAGCTCCACATCATACTTTTCCAGTTCATTCTTATCATTCAGGATTTCAAGGGCTTTTCTATGCCGTTCAATCAGAGCAATGGAAAGCAGTGGATAAACGGCATCATAAAGAGCCGGTTCCCCGCGTAATCCGGACTCAAAACGAATTCGACTGTTACGGCAGTTGACATGACTGCGGTCAAGGGTTCGTTTATTGCAGCTGTAGTAAATTTTTCCATGCTCCAGCTGGCAGACCAACTTGCTGCCGCATTCACCACAGTAAAGTTTGCCGGACAATGGAAGCCAGTGTTTTTTCGCCTTAACATGGTAATCTTTCCGTTTTTGCGAGATGATTTTCTGAACCTCCTGCCACTGCTCAAACGAGATGAACTCCTGACCGGTAATCTGGACATTTTTGATCAGTTCTCCCTGACTGTTATATTGATAGCCACAATAAATCGGCTGTTTTGCTATGGCGTAAATGGAACTTTCATAGAAAAAGATGTCTTTCCCCCAGCGTTCGTTGCAATCACGGATGATTGCCCGGTAAGGACGATAGGCGCAGATATTGTCGTAGACGAAGCGGATGATTTCAACCCATTCGGGGATCACCTCAAGCTTTCCATTGCCAAGATAGCGAATCCCGTGCATCTTGGCATCACTGCAAAGTCTGCCACTGTCTTTCTTGATTCGGAATGCGTTGATGCTGTTCTGCCGTTTCTTCTGCAAATCCTCATAGAGAATCTGATTTTTGATCAGTGTAATCAACTGTTGATCGAATTCACTCAAATCAATCGTTCCGCCCTGAACCTGCAAGACTTTGACATTGTTTTCCTTGAGGTGCTGGTTGATATGACTTTCCAGAAAGCTTCCGTTGATCGGACGATACAGCCGCGTCAGCTCATTAACTAATACAAAATCAACTTCGGATAGTTTTTGCAGAACTTGGCAAAGTCCCAAGCGGAAATCCTTTTTGGCACTTTGACTGAAAGCCCATTTCATGTATGCCTTGTCCAACCGGGCAATATCTTCTGCGCCAACCGGATAAGTTTCACCACTGCTGTTCAAATCTTTATAAATGCCAATAACTTCAAGTTTTTCTTTTGCTGCCAGTTTCTTACAGTTGGCGATCTGCGCTTCTACCGACTCAGAAAAATCATCCTTCCCGCTGCTCTGACGTGCATAGATCAATGCTTTCATCAGTTACCCTCCTCATGCTACTTGTATAATATACATTATATTGTATATTTAACAAGTAGTTATTATGAGGAGCTCTATAAGGGTGAAAATTCTTATTTTCACCCTCGAAGTAAGAACAGAGGAACAGGGAACTCTGAAGTTGGAAGGAACGGGGAAATATTTGAACAATCGAACAATTGAACAATTCAGCAATTGAATGAAGAAAGAAAAAGGAAGATCAGTGGATTGGCAACGTCCTGCCCTGTCCTGCTGACGGAATGAAATACCGCTTTTACAACTTTTTCTCATGAGGAACTCTACCAGAGTGAAAATTCCTGCCTTTTCCGACATGTTCAAGACTCTTTTACCGACTTTGCAAAATGTTTTTTCTTTCATGACCGCCTCCCCGCCGACTGGTTGTTTTTCAAAATCCGATCAAGTTCCGTCATATGAAAACGGACACAGAACACCTGAACTTTCCAGGCAAGAACATCACTGCCCAGAGTGTAGTATAGAAGAGCGATTTCCCCATTGTCCAGCTCCACTGCGGAGGGATATCCGCAATCCGTCGACTGGCTGTCATATGCCAGAAGCACACGGTCCTTCGGAGACCACGTTTTACCGCCGTCTCGGCTGAGTGCCGCTCCGACGCCGTAAGGCGGGACACGGGTGCCGTAACACATCAGAAGATTCCCGTCGGAAAGTTTCACCAGACTTGCCGGATGCATCCCGTTCTCCGTAATACGCTGCGGAGGGCTCCATGTCTTCCCGGAATCATCGGAAAATGAACCGGACAAACCGTTGCTGCGCATTGCGGCAAACAGTCTGCCGGGCGCCGTTTCGACGATCGCTGTCTCACTGTATCCCCTGGAAATCGTATTGACCTGCCATGTTTTCCCCCGGTCCCGGGAACGCAGGAATCCAGTTTTGTCGGCGTAGAGAGGAACCACAAGATCGCCGTTGCTCAAGACGATCCCCTGCCCGTAGACGCTCGGGTTCCTGAACCCCGGAGTCGGAATTGCTCGTTTCGGAGTCCATGTTTTCCCCTGGTCCGCCGATTCCGTCTGAAACAGTTCGTAACGCCCGGAAGCGAAATCGAAACTGCCGTCCGGCTTATAAGTGCTCGCTTCGGAATAAAGGAGCAGCAGACGCCCGTCCGGCAGTTTCATGAGCGCCGGATTGCGGTCATCGAACCTGCTGTCAACAATCACGCGCGGGCGGCTCCACGTTTTACCGCCGTCGAGACTGTCGATCCACTCCAGACGGCCCCGGATTCCGGTATGCCCGGCGCCGCCGCGGATCACTGCGCCGAGATGGCTGCCGCCAAACTTGACCAGAACAGGGAAAAATCCGCAATTCGATGCCGCCATGATCCGCTCCGGCACAAGGCGCGGCGTTGCTGCATCGACGCCCTCACGCTTGAATTTCCACGCTTTATTCTCCGCCGGATTGCCGCGCACCTCGAAATCATCGAACTCGATCCGCCCCTGACCGGCACGGAGCCCCACGCGCCCGTTCTTCAGTCTGCCGTCGCGCCGTTCCAGAATCTTCTCTCCATTCACCGCAGGGCGGACGCAGTCTACTGCCAGCACAGCGACCTGGCACTGGCTCTGGGACGAGCCCTGCGTGAAAACGGGCGCAGGATCCCGGAGGATATTTCGCTGGTATCCTTCGGGTCTCCGGAAAACGCGGCTATGCAGAATCCATCGCTGACCGTCGTCGGCAATCCTCCGCTCCGCTCGCTGACGGACGCCGTTTTCCGGCATTATCTTGGCATCGATCCGCAGCCCGGGCGGCTGAAATTCACCGGCGATACGGCGGGAACCGCTCCGGAAGACCTGATCGTTTCCGGCGATTCGGTCCGCGGCGGGCAAACAGAAAATAAAAAAACAAAGGAGACCACATGAAACAGAAAACCGGAGGAGGGATTCGCAGCCGCAATCAATTCACAATATTGGAGCTTCTGATCGTAGTCGGAATACTGGCTATCCTGTGTGCTCTCCTTCTCCCCGCCCTGCACAAGGCGAGAGAAAAGGCGCGCGCGACAAACTGCCTGATGAATATGAAACAGCTCATGCACGCCCAGAATTCCTATGCGATGGACAACAACGACAACATGGTCCACAGCGTCATATATGGAACGAAATACGAGAATTATGCCACCCTGCTCGCCCGTTCCGGCTCCATATCAGGACTTTTGAGTCCGGGAGGCGGATATCTCACCTGGAAAAGCATGGGATGCCCCTCGGTGACGGGCAACAAGGTATTCCTCACCCCGGAGGGCGGCTATAAAAACGGCAACACGGCGCTGTACTCCGTATATGGAGTCTATATCGGCTACAATTCCACGGATCTCTCGAAACCGGGGATCGTCAAACAGATCGAACAGTGTGGAGACTTCGTTTACACCAGTTCCGCAAGCTCCTGGGCAACAAGAACATTTGTCATGAGCAAAATGCGGTTGCCGTCTCAAACGGCGATTGCCGGAGACAGTGCTTCGGCGAATCTTTCGAATTCCACCTTCTTCAATGTCCAGCGGGATTCTATATCGCACGGGATTATGTCACGGTCAGGAATTTCACGGTGATCCACTCCTGGAACGACGGGTTCGACACTGCGGAGTCCCCCCGCCGTGCAGTTTATTCCAACTGCATCGCCATCGACAACTGCGGACAGGGCTTTTCCTGCCACGGAACCGGCGAGGCGTTTTACGAGGACTGCATCGCGATCCGCTGCGGCTCTTCCGGAGCCTGCAACGTGGATTCCTCCCTGGCAATCTATTCCCGCTGCATTTTCTATAACAACGTCTTTGAAGCCGGTGTTTTCAACAGCGACCGGGCGGACAGCCGCTTTTATGACTGCCTGATCCTTGACAACCATCCGTTTGAGCAGGCGACACTTCACCGGAACGCCTCCTTCTCGTTCTTCAACTGCGTGCTCCGCGCGGACCGGCAGGACAATGCCGTCTGCACACTTAACGCAGGCAAACTTCTTCTGCAGAACTGCACGGTACTCGGCGGCAGAAGCCTTGTCCACTTCCTGAATAAAACACGCGGCTTCTTTCATATGGAAAACTGCCTGATCGGCAAGCAGAAAGAATATCTGTTTTCCATCTCGGACAATGCAGACCGCCTTTTCCTGCGGAACAACGGTTACTTCTCAACACCGGGAATCCGGCTCCGGGGCAAAACTGTAAAGGAACTTCTCCCCGGCGATACCGGAAGCGCCTGGATCACCATACCGGATACCTCCCTGCAACATGGCATTCCTCCGGCAGAACTCCCCCCATCCGGCAAACGGAGGGGAGCCAGTCTGCCGGTTCAGGTATGGAAACGGTTTGAACAGTACAAAAACGCATCCGCCACAACAACCGGCATCGTTGTATCGGCTCTGCCACATTGAATTCCACCCTTGGCTTTCCGTCGAATCGCCATACACTTTGAAATCATTGACTCAATCCGCCAGTATGAAGCACCCTGCTCCCTTCCTTCAATCGGAGCAGGGTAAATCCCCCGATGCCTGCATCGCACAAAGAACAGGTGTAAGTCCGTCAATGCCGCTCTTTTTCATGTTTCCGCCGCAGATCATCACGGCGGGAGACACCTGCGGCGGCGAGAAAATCAAGCTCCTCATCCTTCAATTCCCGCAACGGGCTCTCATCCCTGGCGATCGAAGAAAAATCCGGCATTGCGGGCGCCGGCAGAGAAAAAGCACAATCCATCAGTTCGTCTACAAAATCCACAGTTTTCTTTTTATCCATTTTCAGCTCTCCATTTCCATTTTTTCCGCTTTGAAAACGCACAGACGGAAAAAAAGTTACAGATTTTTTTCGATTTTCCTGAAAATTTCATGAAAATATAAAGACCGGCAGTCCCCCGGAACCGCCGCTCAATTTTTTTTTGCGGTCCCGGTAAATTCATCAATGGCAATCACCGGAGCCATTTCCGGATCATGCAGACGTTTCTCCTGAATCTCCCGGAGGGATTCCACAAACCTCCGCGGCACATATCCGCCGTCCTGCTTCAGCGCTTTCGCAACGGCAAAAACACTTTCGGCGCCGAGAATCGTATGGTAGCTGGGTTCCTTCCCGAAACGCCGTTTCCACTCCTTTGCAAACGGCGTATCCAGCCGGCGGATCACGGCGCGCGGCAGGAGAAGGGTGAACGGCAGATTCATATCCCGCGTCTGGGGAATGTACAGATCATCGGAACCGTAAACAGGAAGCTCCATTTTCAGCTCCTTCATCAAAGCGGTGAATTCCGGAAAATCGGAAAATGTCCCGCCGAAAAAGACGACATTGGAAAAATGCTCTCCGCTGTAATTCCGGACGGCGCGTAGCAGATCACGCCGCCGGAGCGGAAGCTGGTAATTCAGCCGGTAGACCCGATCGAACACCGGACGCCGGCGGCTCATCCGTTCCAGAGCAGTACAGAAGATATCGCCGTAGGTATCGGTCTCCGGACTGATGATCAGCAGGTTCCTGTATCCTTTTTTCTCCATATCGTCAAGAACCGCCTCAACCCAGAGCTCCAGAGGAGGGAAAAAGGTAACGAAATTATCCGGGTCCAGCGGAGGCAGTTTCTCGGAACTGACCGTCAGGGGAGAGATCAGCGGAAGCCCTTGAAACTGGGTCAGGGCACGTCCTGTGGGAATATAGCCCGAACTGAACGGGCCTATCACAGCCGCAATCGACGGGTCGTCGCAGAACCCCTGCACTGCGGCGCTGTATTGCGGAAGCGTCTCCACGTCATCCCGTTTGACAAGCTCCAGCTTTCTGCCGGAAACGCCGCCCTCGCGATTCACCATTTCCATGGCAAGCTCCATTCCCTGTACAGCTTCCGCCGCCGGCTGATCGGTTCTGTCATACGCGGTTCCCAGCTTCAATACCGGCGACTTTTTCACGGCTTTCTCCCGGACGCTCTCATACCATGTCCGGTGGTTGCGGTCGATGATGGAGCCGAACTGAAACACGCCAAGCGCATTCAGGAGAAAAAAAACACAAATGAGAGCAAGCAGAATAATGATTCCGTTTTTCATAAAAGTCAGTTCCTTTCCGTTAACTGGCGTTCCGCAAGACGTTTGAAAATCCCATCCGTCGCAGTAAGTTCCGCATACGTTCCCTGCTGAACGACTTCGCCTTTGTCCAACACATAGATCCGGTCCGCCCGGATGATCGTGGAAAGACGGTGCGCAATGACGATTCTCGTGGTATGCAGTTTCTCCATATTCTCTTTTACAATCTCCTGTGAAAGATTGTCCAGCGCACTTGTGGATTCATCCATCACGACCACAGAGGGCAATCCCACAAGCGCACGCGCAATCAGAATCCGCTGCTGCTGTCCGCCGGAGATGGTTTCAGGCGTTACAAGCGTATGGATTCCCATCGGCATGTTTTCCACATCCTGGTCGAAAGCGGCAAGTTCCAGCGCGCGCCATGCGTCCTGCGCCGTGTATTCCGTTCCGGTAATGATATTCTCCAGAATGGAACCCGGCAGGATTTTGCTGTTCTGCAGAATCACTCCCATCTGGCGGCGAACGGAGCGGAGTTCCAGATTGGCAAGGTCTTTCCCCGAATAATAAACCGCGCCCGCCTCCGGCTGTTCAAATCCGAGAAGAAGACGGACCAGCGAACTTTTCCCCGCGCCGGACGGACCGACGATCGCAATGAACTCTCCGGGGTCCGCATGGAACGAAACGTCTTTCAGAACCAACGGAGCATCCGGCGAGTAACGGAAATTCAGATGCGAAACCTCCACTTTCCCGTCCAGTTTCCCCGGATTGCGGCGCTCCCCGCCGTCCTCCGGCTCCGCTTCCAGAATCGGCATGATGCGGTCCAGCTCCGGTTTGATCGCGAGAAGCGACCAGCATCCGCCGGCAAGCCCCAGCAGCCCGCCTTGAAAACTCTGGAATGCCGCCATGAAAGCAAGAAAGACGGGCAGAGACAGATTCCTGTCGAGGAAACCGCCCGCCAGAGCGTAAAACAGAACCGAAATCAGCATCGGGAAAACGGTCGAAAACACGCTCTGATACGCCCCGTTCCGCGAAATAATGTAATTCTGGCGGACCATCTCCGAAAAATCATCCGTGAAACGGGAGAGAATCCGCTGTTCGGCTCCGGCGGCGCGGATCTTCGCCATTCCGTCGAAGAACTGCTTCATCAGCCCGCTCATGCGCCCTGCGGCGGCAGCCTGAACCGCAAGCGGACGCAGGTTGATGCGCGAAAGCAGGAAGAAAAACGCCGCGTAGAGCAAGACCATAACCAGCCCCATCGCCCCCAGCAGGGGACTGTAATAAAACATCATCGCCAGACTGACCAGCGAAAAAAGCGAGCCGAGGAACTGCTGTGATATGATTCCGAAGACGGCGGACTGAATCTGCGAGGCGCCGAGAATGCGCTGTGTCATGTCGCCGGAATCGCACATACGGAATGTCTTCACAGGAATCCGCAGGACATGGTCGTACATCGCCGCCTGAAACCGTTCATACTGCTGGGCGCTGAACAGCATCATCACCAGAGACGGCACTACATTCAGCCCGATTTCGCAGGCGGTCAGCACAATCAGCAGAAACATCAACTGCCAGAGTTCAGGAAGATTCGCGGTCGGGATAATCTCCCCGGTGATGTAACGGGTCGCAACCGGCATCACCAGCCCGATCAGGGAGGAAATCAGCCCGGCAGCCGCAATCAGCGCCAGAACAGGCTTCGCAGTCGCAAACACAAATTTCAGCAACGTTTTTTTCGTCTTTTTCCCCGGCGGAAACGGTTCATAAAAACAATAGGCATCCTCCGAAAAAAGGGAGGCGGATTTCCGGTCAAGCGGATGCTTTCTGTTTCCATGCGCCGGATCGCGATAACTGCTTCCATTGGCGCTGAGATACAGAATCACCGGAGAATCATCCTCCCGGCGGAACGCCAGCACCGGGCGCGCCGACTGTTTGTAATAATCCTGCGTCAATTCGATTCTGCGAATGCGCCATCCGGCGGAAGCGGTAAATTCTTTCAGGCGTTCCCTTACTGGAAGCTCTCTGTTCCGCAGCAGCTCCGGCTCCTTTTCAAACGGCAGACGGTAACACTGCGCAATCTCCCGGAGAGCGGCGGCAAGTGAATCCGACTCCTCCTCACGGTTCCGGTATGTGGAACGGACTCCGGCAAGACGCCCGAGCCCATCCAGTTTCCGCCCCAGCGCATCGGATGTCAGCTCCCGGTTTTCCCGGTTCAGCTGAATCCGCTTTTCTTTCTGCACGTTCAATATTCCGATCAGGGCGGACAGGAGTTCCGGCACATTCTCCGCATCGATCCGTGTCCCTGCGACCTCGCTGACAGCATCCTGCAAACGGTTCCGCCATTCGCCCGGAGATGCTTCCGACGGAACCAGGAACACATCTCCCGAAGGCACCGCGGCAAGTTCATAATGAATCCCGTCGGCAGAAATGGAAAGTTCCGGGCAGAGGGCATCACCAGCTTTCAGAACCGTAAGAAATGCCCGGTCTCCGGCAAGCCCGTCCGCTTCGACCCGAATCAGAAACAAATTCAACTCCCCATCCTGAACTTTCATACCGGAAGCAAGAGAGCTCAAATAAAACGCCTTCCCAGAACGATACAGCACACTGTCCACGTTATGATCCATCTCTCACTCTCCCTGTTCCAGTTTCATCATGGCGGCATATGCGCCCCCCGCCGCCATAAGCGCCTCATGAGTTCCGCGCTCCACAACGACCCCGTGATCCAGCATGATGATCTCATCGCAATCCCGGATCGTGCTCAGGCGGTGCGCCACCACAATACAGGCGCAGCCGCGGCGGCGGATCGCTTTGTCGATCTCAACCTCCGTAACCGGGTCCAGCGCACTGGTAGCCTCATCAAGAATCAGAAGCGGCGTGCGGTAGGTCAATGCGCGGGCAATCTCCAGACGCTGACGCTGTCCGCCGGAAAAATTGCTTCCGCCTTCCACCACATTCAAGTCCAGCATGGGCCCGCGGGCGGTCAACTCCTGTTCGATGGCGGCGTCGCGGACAGCCTGCTGCAATTCCCGCGCCTCATACGACGGGGCAAAAAGCGTCAGGTTCTGCCCGACCGTTCCGGAAAAAAGCATGATGCTCTGATCGACAGTCCCCACAGTGGCGTAATATTCCGAGCGGGTATATTCATTCATGGGTTTCCCATTCAGGAGAATCTCGCCCGACCACGGCAGCAGCGTCCCGTTGGCAAGCTTGGCAACCGTCGTCTTGCCGGAACCCGAGGCTCCGACCAGGGCAACGCGTTTTCCGGGCGTCACTTTCAGCGAGAAATCCTCCAGCACCGGCGGCTCCTGGCGGCTGTAGCCAAACGTGACATTTCTCATCTCAAACACGGCGTAATCCGGGGGAGTATGCTCCGAACTGTCGTCGGCGCGGAAACTTTTCTCCGGCTCATATTTATAAACGTCATTGATGCGCTCCACATCGGCTTTCATGGTCTGGAGTTCCGCCCCCGCCATCATCAGCGCCGTAAACGGAGCGGTGAAACTCGCGGTCAGAGTCTGGAACGCAAACATGCCGCCCAGAGTCAAATCGCCGTTCATGATCAGCCAGGCGCCGACACACAGAATCAACACATTGCCGACCGCGTTCAGAAAGGCGGGCAGCAGATTGAAACAGGTAATAGACACCTGAAATTCCAACTGCTTCCGGTTCAGGTCTGCAAGCTGTCCCGTCCATTGCAGGAAGACGGAATCCTCCCGCCCGGCGGCACGCAGGTTTTCCATCATGGACACTCCCGACATCACGGAACTGAGCATTTTGGTCTGAACCATCAGCAGAC
>DXVA01000039.1:11182-20972 GCA_019408975.1 Lentisphaeria bacterium
TCAGCAGACTCTGATTCAGTATCTGGCGGCGTTTGTTGACACCCCACAGGAAAAGAAGATCCAGCAGAAGAAAACCGAGCGAAACAAAAGAAAGCAGCGGGCTGAACTGAAACATCAGAATCAGGAAAAACAACGCCGTAAAAAACTTGACGATATTATCCGCGAAATTTCCGAACGCGGCATTCGCAACGGAGGAATTCAAGCCGACCCGCGTCTGGACATCTCCGTTGGAACGCTGGAGGAAAAAGCCCATCGGCAGACGGAACAGGAAATTCATCATCTCCATGGTTTTGTTGACCGCTAGCTGGAGCTCTCCGCGCCGCAGAGCCAGAGACACCAGCCAGCTGAGCACCGTCTGGAGCAGAATCGTCAGGATGAACAGCAGCAGGACCGGCACCAGCCACTCGCTTTTCCCCGGCAGAATCCGGTCCACGAAAATCTGCATCAGCGCCGGAACCGTGATCCCCGGAATCACAAGGAGAAGCCCGCCCCAGACCACCGCCGCCATCACGCTCTTCATACCCGAAATCATCGGGATCATCGACCGGAATACGTTCAGCGGCTTTCCGCCTTTACGGAATTCCGGCGTCTTCCTGAACTCCAGAGCCACGCCGGTATAGGACTTCTCGAAAAGTTCCCGGTCCACAACGCGGGGACCCGTGGCAGGATCATTCAGATAAAAATATTTCCCGTTGCGCGAGTGTCCTTCGTAAACTACGAAGTGCTCGAAATTCCAGAACAGGATCAACGGTCCCTCCAGCTCATCCAGATGTTCCGTCAGGACACGGTAGCCCCTGGCGTCAAGGTGATATTCGCGTGCGGCTTTCAGGATCAGGGACGCCTTGCTTCCGTTTCGTGAGACGCCGCACTCCGCACGGAGTTTTTCAAGCGGTTCATACCGTCCGTAGTAGGCAAGAATCATCCCCAGCGACGCGGCGCCGCACTCCGTTGCCTCCATTTGAAGCACCGTCGGCGTTTTCTTTCTCGCCGGACGCAGAAAAGAGGGAATCAGATGAGATAAATTCATTCGCCAGACTGCTTCTTTTTCACTTGTTTCCGGTTCATGAGCTCCCGAAGGGCGGGGATCACGTAAGACGCCGGGGCACGGTAGGAGGTGTTGATGATAACCTCTCCCAGCATTCCGTTGACGATCTTGTGAGGATATCCCTTCCGGCTGGTCCAGCGGTAGCCGCTCGGCGATTTCGGATCGGGAAGAATCTCAAGGACAACCCTGATGACGGCGGACTGACCCGCAATCATCTGCGTCAGGGAGGCGTTCATCAGTTCCGCCTGAATCGTCTCCGCATTGACGGGGACTTTGCTGACCTCGCGGACTACGCACTTCAGATAACCGTATTCGGCGGACGGAGCGGCGGAGGGCGAGAAAAAAGCGCTCATGCCGTTGCGTATCTTTTTCCCCTGATCCGGGGGGACGAAAGCAACAAGATACATTCCCTCATCCAGACTGGACGCCACCAGAGCGATCTTTTCCCCGTTCTGCACAAACGCCCCCTCTTCCTTGAAGACTTCAAGCACCTGTCCGTCGAAATTCGGAGTGATCCAGTAAGCTTCCCGGTACAGCTTCTGCGCAAGTTCCAGATCCTGTTTTTTCTGTTCCAGCTGCTGTTTCAGCTCCAGAAGCTTCTGCTCCTGCTGCCAGATCCGGTCCTGCTGGGAAATGTCGGTTTCCAGGGATTGGAACAATGTCGAGAGAAAAGAACTTTCCGTCTGCACCATCTGATCCAGAGTCTGATAATAAGAAACCTTGGAAGCGGCGCCCACATTGGTCAGACGGGAATAGATGTCCACGATATCCGCGGCTCTTTTCCGGCTTTTCTCCTGCTGGGCAGTCAGACGCTCCAGATGTTTTTTCTTTTCCCGGTCCATTTCCAGCTTCTGAGCGGTGAGACGCTCCGTCCCCTGTTTCAGGAACTCAACTTCCGAGCGAAGCAGATTGTATTCCGACTCCAGTTTTCTGACGTTGAACAACATCTCCGGATTATAGATCTGCCCGATAATCTGTTCGGCAGTGACCTCGGCGCCCGCCTGAATATTCAAGTGGGAAAGCTTTCCGTTTCCGCCGGCGATGACCGGGTGGACTCCGCCGCTCAAAAGGGTAATCCCGACTCCGGTGACACTCTCCACCATGCTGCCGTAAAAACCCCAGAAAATCATTGCACCGAAAAACAGGGAAATGGAGCCGAGCAGAAACCACGTCCAGCGAGCTTTCACGCTCGTCAGCGCATGGCTCTGCGTCCCGCGGTTCATCTGTTCGACGGCCTTTTCCGAAAAAGCGATCTTTCCCGCCATGAATTTCTCCGTTCAGAATCTATTACAGGAACATACGATAAAAAATCCAGTTAATTCAATATGTAATATACCCTGTATCGCGTATTTTACAATAAACGGCATTCCAGGCGGGATTTTCGCCGGAACGCCGTTTGCAGACAGTTGTTTTTTCAACCTTTGAGGAGAGTCCCCAGCTGCTCCCTGCTGAATGAGACCCAGCTGCCCTGATTGGTCTCAAATGAGATTGATTTCAGTCCGGGGTCATTGTAAAGCTCCTTCAAACTGCTTTCGATCTGCATCCCCGCCGAAGAAACTGCGCTGCCGCCCTTTGCCCATTCCACTTTTGCATACAGAACCTTCAACCCCTTTTTATCTTTGCTTTTCAGGTCATACTGTGCGATGATGTTCTGGTTGAGAGCTCCGCCGACGACCGTGTCGAGTTCCTCATCCCGCAGGGCCCGAATGTTTTTTTCTTCTCTGATCATGATTTCATCCTCCATAGAAATTATTTTTTCGTTTTTCCGTGCAGACTCCGGCAAGTTCAGCATTCATGGAACGTATGTTTATCTTTGTAGCGTTCGCAGAACGCCGCATATTTTTCAACGGGAATCAGCTTCTGGCTGACGGAGATGTGCGCCTCTATCTTAGATGCGCCTTTTCCGTTGAAAAGGTTCTGCCAGTCCCCGGAAATCTGCTTGTCGCAGGAATACACCCTGTAGCAGCGCTTGCCGTTGTTTCCGGTCACGGGATGACTTTTATCCACATAGTAGTGAGCACCGCCGACGATGTTCTCAAGTTCGCTGTCGTTCAGTCTGGTGATGTTGTTTTTCATGATGCCGTCTCCTTCTTTTGAAATTTACGTTTCAGGTTGTTTCTGCCCTGAAAACGGAGAGAACGGAAAAAGGTTACAGGAAAAATCAGATTTCTCCGCTTTTTTTCAAATCCTCAAGCAGTTCCTGAAGTTTTCCTTTGGCACGATGAATCCGTACCTTGACAAGAGATTCCGAAGCACCGGTCAGTTCCGCAATCTCCCTGACGGAACGTCCGGCGATCTGGAACAGAGTATAAGCGGCACGCATTTCCTCCGGAAGCTGTGCGATTGCCACCTGAAGACGTTTCCGCAGGTAGGCGAGGTCGGCTGTTGTATTTTTTGCGGCAGGATCGGACATGCCCGCATCCTCATCGGCGATTTCATCCTGATAGATCATGAACTTGCGGCGACGGTAATAGTCCGTCCGCAGATTTCTTGCAACGGTGAAAACGAATCCGGAAACCGAATCTTTCTCCGAAAACTCCCCGCTCTTTTTCCATAACCGGATAAAAGTTTCCTGAACGATATCACATGCGGCAGTATATTCAAGTCCGTTTGCGACCAGATAATTCGTCAGCTTCGGAGCAAGCTCGCAGTATGCGGCTTTCATATCCCGTTCATTCAACATGCAGTATTCTCCCTCTTGAAGCTGAAAATATATCATGCCTCTTTTTTCAAATTACAAATCCGGAAACGTGCTGTTCCGGGACGCTGGGAAAACCCGACGCCCAGGAACACCCGCAGACGCCTTATCTGCCGAACAGCCCGATGATGTCGTTGATCGACTTGAAGCCTTTGCGGTCGAGATAATCGTTGATCCCCCTGATCACCTTGACCGGCGCCATCGGGTCGGCAAATATCGCGGTGCCGACGGCAACCGCTTTCGCGCCGGCAAGAAAGAACTCAATCGCATCCTCGCCCGTCGTGATGCCGCCCATGCCGATGACCGGAATCCTGACCGCATGCGCCGCCTCATAGACCATTCTCACGGCAATCGGCTTGATCGCCGGGCCGGAGAATCCGCCGGTGACGTTTGCGATCTTCGGGCGGAACGTTTCAATGTCGATCGCCATCGCGGGAATCGTATTGATCAGGGAAACCATATCGCTCCCCGCATCTTCGGCGGCTTTCGCAAAATCCGCGACCTTTGTCACATTCGGGCTCAATTTCGTGATCAGCGGCAAACCCGTTGCCTTTCTGACCGCGGAAACCACCTTGCCCATCATCACCGTATCGGTCCCGAATGCGATGCCGCCTTCCTTGACGTTCGGGCAGGAAACATTGATTTCCAGCGCCGCGATTCCCTCGGAGTCTTCGTCAAGACGGCGCGCGACTTCGCAGTAGTCCTCAATCTTTTTCCCCCAGATATTGACAATCGTCGTCGCGCCGGATTTGCGGAGAAACGGCATATAGTGCTCATCATGCAGGAACCTGTCAATGCCGGGCCCCTGAAGCCCGATCGCATTCAACATGCCGGACGTAACCTCCGCCACGCGGGGCGTCGGATTCCCGTGAGACTGCCACGGGGCAACGCCTTTCACGACAACCGCCCCCAGCTCCGACACCGGGAAAAACTCCTCGTACTCCGCGCCGTAACCGAACGTGCCGGAAGCGGTCATGACGGGATTTTTCAACTGTATTCTGCCCAGATCGACTCTTAAATCAGCCATAGTAAACCTCTTCTGCGTTGTAAACGGGTCCTTCCTTGCAGCTTCTCGAATAGCGCCAGCCGTCCGGTGACGCGGCGTCTCTGATCTTTACGACACACGCGAAACATGCGCCGACGCCGCAGCACATATGCTGGTCGAGGCTCAATTCCGCGCCGACGCCGAGCGACAAAGCCTTTTTTCCCAACGCCAGAAGCATGGGTTCGGGCCCGCAGCCATACACAAAACACGCTTTCCGGTCGGCAGCAAGCGCGTCTTCCAGAAGCTCCGTCACGAATCCCTTATGCCCGACCGTTCCGTCATTGGTGGCGATCCTCACCTCGAAACCGAGCTTCTCATAGTCGTCGATGAGAATCAGATCGGCGTCCGAACGCGCGCCGAGAAGCAGTATGCCCTTTTCCGGGCACCGTTTCGCCAGCAGATAAGTCGCTGCGGAACCGTATCCGCCTGCAACGAGAACGGGTCTGATCCCCTTCTGCGGTGTGGAGTAAGGCCTGCCGAGAGGTCCGAGAATCAGGCAGTGCTCGCCGGGCACCATGCGGCTGAGTTCTTCCGTTCCGTGCCCGACGATCTTATAAACGAGCGTCAGCGTTCCCGCCTCGGGGTCGGCGTCGCTGATGCTGAACGGGCGGCGCAGGATGCGGTCCCGCATCGCCGTGATTTTGACGTGGACAAACTGTCCCGCCTGCGCCTGTCTTGCGATATCGGGCGCGGAGAAGACGACTCTCCGGTAGAGCCCCTTCAGGCATTCGTTTTTCAAAATTGTGCAGTCTGAATCCATATTTTCTCCGGGAAACTGTCAGATTGATTGTTTTTCGGTCTTGTCTCTTTCATTTACGCATGTATGCTTTATATTATAGCTCCTGAACAGTGATTACTCAAATGAAAGAAAGACGGTTTTCAGCAGAATTATGGAAGATTTGCCTAATATTGCCCGCGTGCTTCTGAACCTTTCGCTCAACCGGAGCTTCGATTACCGGATACCGGAGCATCTCCGCGGACAGGTCAAAGCCGGAATGCGCGTCAATGTTCCTTTCGGGCGCGGCGACGGCGAACGGCAGGCTTATGTCGTGGCGGTCGGTTCCGCCTCGGACCGTGACGATCTCAAAGAAGTGCTTTCGATCTGCACGGAACATCCGGCGTTGACCGAATCCCTGCTGAAAATCGGGGAATGGATGGCGGATTACTACTGCTGTGCGCGGGAACTGGCGGTCCGGACTCTGCTTCCGGGGGCAGTCAGGAGCGGCAAGATCAAGGCAAAGACGAAGGCCTATTACTTTCTGAACGACATGCAGAAAGCCGCGGATTACATCAATAAGAACACACGCTCAAAAGGAAAATGCGCCATCCTGAAAGCCCTGATGCTCCATCCGGGAATCGAAGCGGAAACCCTTGCCGTAGAATCCGGCGCCTCGAAAGCCGTCCTGAACGAACTCGTGAAGCTGGAGCTGGTCTCGATCGAAGACCGCGCCGTGGAACGCAATCCGTTTGCCGGCACGGAACTGCTCCGCACAAAGCCGCTCACGCCCACAGAGGAACAGGCGGAAGCGCTCAATCTGATTTACAAACGCATGGAACACCCCGACTCCGGAGAGCCGCATGTGGTTCTGCTCCATGGCGTTACCGGAAGCGGAAAAACCGAAGTCTACCTTCAGGCGATTGCGCGCGCGGTCGAAAACGGAAAAGAGGCAATCGTGCTCGTGCCGGAAATCTCGCTGACGCCGCAGACCGTCGAACGGTTCCGCGCGCGGTTCGGGGACATGGTCAGCGTGCTTCACAGCGGACTCACCGACGGCGAGCGGTATGACGAATGGATGAAGGTGCATCGCGGCAAGGTCAGAATCGCGGTCGGCGCACGCTCGGCGCTGTTCGCCCCGTTCCGCAATCTCGCGCTGATCATCGTGGACGAGGAACACGACTCATCCTACAAGCAGTCCGAAGCCCCGCGTTACAACGCGCGCGATGTGGCGGTAATGCGTGGAAAACTCGAAAACGCTCTTGTGATTCTCGGCTCAGCAACGCCGTCCATGGAGTCGTATTACAACGCAAAAACCGGGAAATACACCCTCTGCAAGCTCACGAAACGCAGCGATCCATCCATTCTGATGCCGGAAGTGAAGATCATCGACATGCGGCTGGAAGGCACGGAAGAAGGCAAACTGCCGTTCCTCTCCAAATTTCTGGTGCAGGCGGTGCGGGAACGCATCGCGCGCGGGGAACAGAGCATTATCTTCCTGAACCGCCGCGGCTATGCAAGGCAGATGGCGTGCGACCTCTGCGGATATGTCGCAATGTGTCCGGACTGTTCCGTGGCTTACACCTACCACCGCAAAACGCAGATGCTGACCTGTCATCTGTGCGCCTCCTCCATGGAGGCTCCGTCCGTCTGCCCGAACTGCGGTTCGGAACACATCCGTTACTCCGGCGCGGGAACGGAGCGGATTGAAAACATCTCTCTGGAAGTGTTCAAGAACGCCCGGATCGCGCGCATGGATTCCGACAGCATGACACGTCCCAGCCTCTATGCGAAAGTGCTGTCGCAGTTCCGGCGCGGCGAACTGGATATCCTGATCGGCACCCAGATGATTGCCAAGGGGCTGCATTTCCCGAACGTGACGCTGGTCGGGATCGTAAATGCGGACATGGGGCTGTTCATGCCGGATTTCCGCGCGGCGGAACGTTCGTTCCAGCTCCTCACGCAGGTTGCCGGGCGCGCCGGGCGCGGAGAAGTCAAGGGAGAAGTTCTCGTGCAGACCTGTTCCCCGTTCAATCCGCCGATCATGTTCGCCGCGGAACACGATTACGAAGGTTTCTACCAGGAGGAGATCGCCGTCCGCGAGGAGCTGAAATATCCTCCGTTCGGGCATATGATGATCGTCCATTTCCGGGGGGAAGACCCTGCGGAAATCATGGCGGAGGCAACCGCTCTGATGGAAAAAATCCAGCCATGCCTTGATCCGGAGACCATCGTTTCCGAGCCTGCGCCCGCACCGATCGAACGTGTCAAGGGCAAATACCGCTACATGGCGGTTTTCCGCTATGGGAAACTGGCTCCGCTCCGCCGCGCCCTGCGCCGCGAGATTTATTCCGTCCGCCGCCCGAACGTAGAAATCTATGTGGATGTGGATGCCATTTCCATGCTGTAGATTCCTGTTTCAATCTTTTCCGGCAGAACATATGGCGCCGGATTCAGTTTCCTGCGAAAAATTCCTGATTTCAGATTGACTTTCCGCCATTGCAGAGTAACTTTATAGTATTCAACAACACAAAGGAGTTATTGCCATGGAAAATCAGATTCCACCCGAAGTCAATCAGAGAAAGATACTTGCGGGAGTTCTTGGGATTATCCTGGGAGCTTTCGGCATTCACAAATTCGTACTCGGTTACACGACAGAAGGGATCATCATGCTTCTCGTAACCCTGCTGACATGCGGTTTCGCAGGCACAGTTATGGGGATTATCGGTTTGATCGAAGGCATCATTTACCTTACGACGCCCGACGACAAGTTTTACGAAACCTATATGCTGAACAAGAAAGGCTGGTTCTGACCGGAACAATGGGAACGGAAATCGAACGCAAGTTTCTGCTGAAGAATGATTCATGGCGCAGTCAGGTTTTAACCCGCACGCTCTATCGGCAGGCTTACATTCATTTCCGGGAACAGGAAAACGGAGTGCTCCGCGTCCGGGTCGCCGGTGAGAAAGGATATCTGACGCTCAAGGGACCCGTTCACGGATGCACCCGGAGCGAATATGAATATGAAATTCCCTTTGACGATGCCAATGCGCTGATCGACGACCTCTGCGAAGGGCCTGCGGTGAATAAATACCGGCACATCGTCATGAACGGAAGCGACCGCTGGGAGATCGACGAATTTCTCGGAGATAACCGGGGGCTCCTTCTTGCGGAACTGGAACTGGTTTCCGAAGACAGCGTATTTGAACATCCTGCGTGGCTGGGAGAGGAAGTCACCGGAAAACCGGAATATTACAACTCCTTTCTGGCACGCAATCCATATCAAACATGGAAACAAACACAAACAAAAGGATAAAACAAAATGAAGACATCAATGAAGACAATGCTTGCGGCACTTGCAGTGCTGCTGTCCGCCGGTCTCATAGCTGCAGAAGGCTGGAGCACCAACTTCAAAAAGGCAAAAGAGGAAGGGCGTGCAAAAAAACTGCCGGTACTGATGGTTTTCTCCGGTTCCGACTGGTGCCAGCCATGCATCAGCCTTGATCGGGATATCCTCAAGAAAAAGAGCTTTATCGAGGAAGCATCGAAGAAATACATTCTCTTCAATGCGGACTATCCGATCAATACAAGACTCGGTCAGGAGCTCCAGGCGCAGAATAAATCGCTTGCGGCGAAATACAGCATTTACAGCTTTCCGACCGTCGTAGTAATCGATCCCAACAGCGAGCGCATTCTGGCGAAAGAAAGCGGCTTTGCCCCGGGGACAACAGCCAGAACGTTCCTCGAACATTTCGACGCCAAAGTGAAATCCGCAAAATAATCCACTGAAACCGGAAGACATTCCCTCTTTCGGATATCCCCCGGAGGAGGGAATTTTTTCTGCAGTAATAACAGAACATGGAATCTACTCGCTGTCGCGGGCAAAGGATATGACCGTGTGTTTTTTATCGTCGAGCACGAGATTGTGGTCGCCGTCAAACAGGAAATCCGCGCTGTAATCACACCGGGGACCGATCCAGTGGATCACCTCGATATTATGCCACGGGACAATTCTCACACAGACAGCTCCCACCATAATATGCCGGCGCTGGGTATTGGCGTCCAGTCTGTTGAAATGGAACGCCTTGCCCTTGATCACCACATACGCCTCGTTCTCGTCAAGAACCTCCCCGATAATCACATGGCAGTGCGCTTCGGCATAGTTCTTTTTGCATCTCACCCGGACCAGTTTCTTTTCCAGGAACTTTTTCATTCGGACACTTCCTTTCATCATAGTTTGGCGAAGTATCCTTACTATATGAGCAAATCGTTGCGATTCAATGAGGA
>DXVA01000390.1 GCA_019408975.1 Lentisphaeria bacterium
GGTTCAACATCTGCGAAAACTTTCCCGGCGTCCTTTACCTGCTGGCATGGAACGGCCCCTGGAAAGCGGGGGAACTCCGCATCGACCTGCCGGATTTCCTGCGCCTTGAAGGTTCTTCGTATATCTGGAGCACAAAACTGAAAGCGGACGGAACCTCCGAAGCGCTTCAGGACCCGTTCACCGCAGAGAAGATTCCCGGCGGCACCCGCTACCGGATCAAGCTGTCCGGGGAAATGATGAAAATGGCGGGGCAGCGTATGCTGGCACACCAGTTCAACCGTCTTTATTTTTCCGCCCTTCCGGGCAGTGCGGGCAAAAGCGGGACGGCGGTCTGGCAGTTGACGGCCGATGGAATATCCATGCCGGAGCAGAAGCTCAAATTCAACGTCATTCCGCCTCTGAAAATGCCGCCGGCTCCCCTTGGCGAATTCAAAACCTGCATCACAATGCGTTACTCCGCAATCGGAGCCCCGACACAGGAAATTGCACGGAAACTTACAGATTTCTGGCCGGCATTGAGTTCATCGCCGGTCCCGACCATGCTTCATACCTACTGCCGCGATCTGAAGGACAAACGGTATGAGGGGTGGGTCTCCCTCCCGTCGCAGGCGGGAATGCCGGCGTTCCGCCCGCTGGAATTCGAACGTCAGGTGCGCACCGGAAAACTGCTTGACAAATATCCGCATACCGATGTCCTGCCGCCTTACACCAACCGGGCATTGAGTCCGGCATATATGCACGAAGACCCCGAGGGAGTGTTTGCGAAATACCTGAAAGACGGTGTCGAGCTCTACCGGAAAAGTTATCCGACTGCAAAATATGTGTTCTGGAACTTCGAGCCGGGCGTAAACTTCACAGGCGCCTATGACCGGAAAAAATTCTGCGAAAAACTGAAACTGCCGCGCACCCTTTCCGCCAAGGAAATCCGCCGTTCGTATCATGCGCAGTGGAAAGCCTTTTCCTTTGACCAGAGCACGGAGACAATCCGTCTTGTCAGCGAGGCATTCCGCAAATACTGGCCGGAAGTGAAACTGATGGTCTGCGCCGGGAATGTGCGCCCGGAACAGCCGGACATGCGCGACCTTTACTGTTCCACGGACCCGCGCGACTATGACAGATACATCGACTGGCATGTGCCGATGTCCTACAATCAGACGGTCGCATTTTTCGACCAGACCGCCGCAACAGTGAAATACACGAAAAAGCCTGTTCTCGTGCTTGTCGACCCCAATGAAATCCGCAAGGACTTCTATCGGCTTTACACACCGCAGAGTCTCCGCCAGAGTATTGTCGCCGCTGCGGCAATGGGGACGAAGGGAATCGGCTTTTATCCTTACGAAAGTTATGACGGAACCTACCTTCAAGGCATTGCGGACGGATATGCCGATCTGCTTCCCGTGGAAGAAATTCTGATGAAAGGCGAGGACATCACCGCCCGGTCGCGTATCGAACCGGTGAACGTGATCACGCTGGACATGACCGGTGCGGACGGCAAGCCGGCACAGGTAAAGCTTCCTGAATTGAATTCAAAACTCCGTTACAGAGTGCACCGTCTGGGAAAACGCTGTGCGGTGACTCTGCTCAATTATTATGAAAAGGAGCCTGTCATCGTCAAAATAAATGTCCCCGGTTTTTACAAGGATGCCCTTGCGGAAGTCATGCCGGGCGCGGCAGAAATCGTGCATTCGGTTTCCGGACAGGAGGAACTTCAGGCAAAACTGAACCGCCGTCTTGCGGAACTGCGTGCTTCCACCAACTTTCAGTCACAGGAAAAGGACGGCGTCTCCACGCAGTGGCGCGCATTGGACGGTCAGATGCAGCCGACTCTCGCACGCGACAAATGGGTCTTCACGATCAACAAGGAACAGGGCGGAGTCAGCGCATGGATCAACCCGTCGAAGGTCGATATCATGCGCCGCCGCACCGCCCGCGGAATTCTCGGCGGAATCAGCTGCGAAGAAAACGGCATCATGGTTCCCGCCGATGCGTTCAAGCCTGCCGGATCGGAAATCAGAAACGGCAATCCGTCCGCAATCTTTGAATATACCTACCCCGCCTATGCAGGAGCCGATGTGATCGTGCGCCCGCTGGAGGGACTCAGGATAACGCAGCGCTGGACCCTCCTGAAAGGCGACGCAGCAGAATTGGAAACAACGCTGAGCAATCCGACAAAACGCATCATCACCACCTCGGTCCGAATTCAGAATTATCCCCGGCTCGGCTGGAGAATGGCTCATGCCGACCCGATTACTTCGATCGGTTCGGTCAAAGCCGGTGCCTGCACCGTTCACTCCGGCAGTCCGGCGAACAACTTCTTCCTGCGCTCCGGCGGAGCATGCGCATGGGCGGCAACCCGGACCATGAAGGCACAGGAATGGGACGGTTCCCCGATCCTGATGCGCGCCGCAAAAGGCAAAGCCTACACCAATCTCACCATTACACCCGATCCCGCGGTGGATGCCGTCTATTCCTGGTGGAACGAGGGCGACAGCTACACGGCGGAATTCATTACCCGCGAACTGAAACTCTCCCCCGGTGAATCCATTACCCTGAAGACAAAATATCATCTGCTTCTGCGTTAATGACATCACCTCCGCCCCCAGCCGGGGAGACACGGTCTCCCCGGAACCGGCGGAAACAACTTCGCATACAGAATTCATGCCAGTTCACGCTATCATTTTCAATATTCTTTCTCAAAAAATTAGATTAAACTAATTAATGAATTAACCTTTTTACATTCAAAAATAAAAAAAGAGAGAAAAAGAAGGATTTTCTACTTGATAATTAGATTAAGCTAATTATATTATATGCACAAAATAAAATTGAGGTTATTCAAAACAAGGAAGGAAGTATGAAGAAACTGCTCATAGCGTGCGGAATCATCCTCGGAAACGTTCTTGCCGCGGATGTCAGCGATTTGCCGGACGACGTAAAACATTTTTCCAGAGATATGGCGAAAGCCATGCCGGAGGCGGCAAAAGTAAAACATGCCGGTCCGGGAATTTATCATGTGCTGGACTCCAAAGGCGCAAAACTCGGCAAACTTTACCTGGAGCGCATTTCCGACGACGACCGGCAGATGGGATATGCCGGAACCATCGAAATCGCCGTCCTTTTCGGGAACGATGACAAAGTTGCGGGAGTTCTCATCGGAAAAAACCAGGAGACTCCCTCGTTTCTCAACCGTGTGCGCGCCGCAAAATTCATGCAGCAATGGAACAATCTCAAGATGAATGAGATCCCCGGCAGGGAAGTCGATGCCGTCAGCGGCGCGACATACAGCAGTGCCGCAATCAGATACGGCGTCAGAAAGCTTGCGGAAAGCTATCTTGCCGAAGGGAAAAAGGCTGTGCCGAAAACACTTGCAAAAACGGAACGTGCCGCTCTTGAGCGCGAAATCATCCAGCTGGAACGCAAGGTAAAGATGCATGAACGCATCTATGCCTCCAGCGAGCGGCTTCTGAAACAACTCCGGACACGTAAAGATGACGAGCTCCAGCTTCGTCTCGTCGCGGCATTGGAGGGCAGAGAAGCCGCCGCCGGATTCGCAAAGAAAAACAATATGATGTATTTCAACCATCCCCGGCGCGGCCCGGCAAAGAAAAGCAAGGTGGAGCTTCTGGCGGAAAAATACAAGTCATCCAGGTCGGAATCTGATCTCAACGCACTGAAAAATGCGATTCTTGCAGATTATGAAGGCATGCTGCTGAGGGTTCCTCCCCATAATGCGGAACACGCAAAAGCGATGAAGGCATCGCAGGAGCGTATTGAAGTTCTGAAAAAGAAGCTTGAAAAAAACGTGCAGGAAAAGAGTGCGGCAGAAAGCGATCCGCACATGAAGTTCCGCTCCCCGGAAGCACAGGCACAGCAGAAAAAAATCGAAAAACTTGCCGAAGTCTACCGGAGCACAAAGAATCCGCAGGTTCTTGCCGTCCTTAAAAAGGAGGTCGCAAAGCAGATTGTCGGAGGGATAGCCGCCATGTCTGCCAGAATTGCAAAGATGGAGCAGGATACGGACAGACTTAAAAAACATCTTGATGCTCTGCTTGATGATCCTGAAGCCGTCATTC
>DXVA01000391.1 GCA_019408975.1 Lentisphaeria bacterium
TCTATTCCGCCGGACTCAGGAGCCGCGATACCACGGAGCAGGTCATTGTCGCCGGAATTCAAAGCATGTACAACAAGGCCTGCGAGCTGGATGCATTCGACCTTGTCATCGTGGATGAAGCACACCTGATCAGCAGCGAGGGGGACGGCATGTACCGAACCTTTCTGGCCGATATGAAGGTCATCAATCCACACGTCCGGGTGATCGGGCTGACGGCAACGCCCTTCCGCCTCAAGGGCGGGCTCATCTGCAAACCGGAGAACATTCTGAACGAGATCTGCTATGAAGCGGGACTCAAAGAGATGATTCAGCAGGGATATCTTTCCCCGCTGATTTCCCGGGCGGGCCGCGCAGAGGCGAATCTGGCAAACCTGCACATCCGTGGCGGCGAGTTCATCAGCGACGAGGTCGCCGCCGCAATGGACAACGATGCGCTTGTGACATCCGCCTGCAGGGAGATTGTGGAGCTGACCCGCGACCGCAAGTCCGTGCTGATTTTCACCGCTTCGGTGGATCATTGCAAGCATGTTGCGGAAAAAATCCAGGCGTTTTCCGGCAAGGAGTGTGCGATCGTGACCGGTGATACGTCGCCTGCCGAACGTGCTGAAATCATCGCCCGGTTCAAGGGGGAATGCATCCCGGCGGATCTTTTCGGAACACCGAAGCCCCCGCTCAAGTTCCTGGCAAACGTCAACGTTTTGACTTGCGGCTTTGATGCTCCGAACACGGATTGCGTGGTTCTGCTCCGTCCCACAAATTCGCCGGGACTCCTGATCCAGATGGTCGGGCGCGGTACACGGCTGTCACCAGACACCGGCAAGGTCAACTGCATTGCGGAGGGGACAATGATACTCACAGACAGAGGTCTTGTCCCCATCGAGAAGGTCACAACGCAAATGAAGCTTTGGGACGGCATCGAATATGTGCCCCACGGCGGAATAGTATTCAAGGGAGAGCGAAATGTCATTGAATACGCAGGACTCACAGCCACCCCGGATCACAAGGTCTGGAGTGAACATCACTGGCGAACGCACGGGGAGTGTGCTGCGTCGGGAAAGCCAATATCCTGCACCGGAATTGAAGGGAAAGCAGTTCGGGAAGCTGACGGTTATTTCCGATACGGTTCGTGTCAGGGAGGAGTTACTGACAGCCAAACTGCATCTGCCATCAACGCGCAAACGCAAGTATGTGTTGACGCAGTGTCAGTGCGGAACGGTTGCATGGAAATCCCTGGACAATCTCAAAAGAGGCACGGCTGGATGCCGTGTCTGCGACAAACCGCGCCGTGCCCCGAAATGGCTGGTTGCCAGGATTGGAAACGCGAAGGACAGATGCGAGAATCCGAACAATCCCCGATATGCGGACTACGGGGGACGCGGAATCCGGTTCTGTTTCGACGGTCCGACGGATATGGCACTCTGGCTGATGGAGCGCTTCGACTGCACGGACAAGAGGATGCAAATCGACAGGATAGACAACAACGGAAACTACGAGCCTGGCAATGTGAGGATGACGACTCCGAGCATCAATGGAATGAACAGGAGGCATCAGCTCAAAGTGAAAATGCTTCGGTTCAGGCAGGAACATCCGGAAGTGCGATATGCGGACGCAACGCTCTGCAATCTGATTTCACGGGGTTTCAGCAACGAGGAGATTGTCGAACGGTTCAATTCCCCGTCCTGCAAACCAAAAGGCGTGTATGGGACATTCTCAACGCCGGACCCCGCCATCGTTTCACAGCTAATGGTCTATTAGTTTCCAACTGTCTCGTTTTGGACTACGGGGGCAACATTCTGCGGCACGGTCCGCTCGACATGATCAAGGTCAAAGAGCCCGGATCCGGGAAAGGCGGTGATGCCCCGGCGAAGAAGTGTCCGCAATGTCTCGCGCTCATCCACGCCGGATATACGGCGTGTCCTGAATGCGGCTATGTGTTTCCGCCGAAGGAAAGCAATGACAAGATGACGCAGACGGCATCGTCCGCCGGTGTGATTTCCGGTCAGGTGGATTATACCGATTACGAGGTGCTGGATGTGTATTACTGCGTCCACGAAAAACGGGGAGCCGATCCCGATGCCCCTAAAACCATGCGGGTGGATTATCAGGTCGGCTTCAACGAGTTCAAATCGGAATGGGTCTGCCCGGAACATACCGGCTATGCCCGCGGCAAGTTCGAGAAATGGTGGCACGAACGCGCCGCGCTCGGCTGCCCGATGCCGAGGAGCGCAAGGGAAGCCGTTTCGCTGGCCAACGAGGGGCTTCTTGCGGCTCCCGAATCAATAACCGTTAAAACGATCGCGGGAGAACGTTTTGAACGGATTACCGGCTGGCGTTTAAAAGAACGCCCGGTCATGCGAGAACCGGGAGAGGACCTGGAAGCTGGAGAAACGTGGGTATCAACCACGTCGCCAGATGATCCTGAAGAGGAAATTCCATTTTAAGGCGACAAGATGAATGCAGCAAAGATTTTTCCGATCATCCTGATCGCACTGGATGTCGGCGCAGCGATCGTTTACGCCTGCTGCGGCGACTGGAAACACATGACATACTGGCTTGCGGCCGCCACACTGACCGCGACTGTCACATTTTAACCCTGGGAGATTTTTATGTCTACACGAGGACTCATTGCAATCGAGACCGCCGACCGGAGCTGCCGCTCCATTTACGTTCACTTCGACATGTATCCGTCTGGCGCGGGAGTTTGCCTGAACGCACACTACAACACGAAAGAGCGCATCGAAGCTCTGTTTGCGCTCGGTGATCTCTCCGGCCTGGGCGGGCGTTTGTCGAATGATGATCCTGAACCCGATGCGCAGGATGTCTGCCACGCCTACCACCGGGATTATGGCGAGGAATTGTGTCCGCCTCGGGTCTGGGCAGACGCCGGTGAAATGCTCGCCCGGGCGGCGGATGCTTACTGGGCGGAATATGTGTATCTGTTCCGCGACGGCAAGTGGTATGTGAATACGACCTACCGTCCGAAAGAGTGGCGGCTGGTCGAAGAGGTGCTCAAGGAGCAGAACAATGGCTGAAATCGAATGGAAAATCACCGAACAGGAATCCCAGCAGGAAATGGTCAGCGCAGACGGACGCTGGCACATCACCAAGAACCAGAAGGGAGAACAGCTCCCTTCGTTCTACCTGAGCAACTATGACCTGCTGGTCTCCCCGCACGGTTACGGCACGGACTACAAACAGTGCTTCGAGACGTTCATCGCCGACTGCGATGCCTTCATCGAGAAGGTCAAAACCATCCGAGACCAGGCTCGGATGCACATGGAAGAGATGCTCAAGGCGGTAAAGGAGCTGGAATCCCATGAAAATTGAAGCCATCCTCGGTCTCGTCATGGCCGAAATCGACCGGGCGGAGAAACTGCATCCCGTCTGGCCCGCCGATCTGGTCAAGGCGGCCGCGATCCCGGCAGAGGAAGCCGGGGAGCTCCTGAAAGCCGCCAACGACCACGGCGAGAAACGCACATCGTATCAGCCGGTCATCACCGAGGCGGTCCACACCGCCGCGTCCGCAATCCGTTTTCTGAAAAATCTGGAGGAAAAGAACAATGAGTAACGTCACCACTTTCAAGTTCAACGATCTGCCCGTCCGCATCGTGGAGAAAGACGGCAAGCCCCTGTTCGTCATCCGGGACGTCTGCAACATCCTGGGCTTCTCGAACCCGAACCGGCAGCTCGCCGTCCACACCGAGAACGCGCCCCTCTACGAGCGGATCGGAACTCCGGGCGGTCTGCAGGTCGTCCGGCTCGTGCCGCGCGAAGACGTGGAGAAGATCCTCGCTCCGAATCACGGCAGGAAAGCCACCGCGCTTCGCCGCTGGCTGCGGACGGAACTCTACCCGAAGGTGTTTCCGGAAGTCGCGGCGGGTGCGGCCGGAACGCTCCTGTTCCTGATCCTGGACCTCTTCTGTCCGGTCGTGAAGGAGAAGGTCGTCCGCCATGAAAACCGATAAAGGAAGCATCATCTCAGCGCTGAAACTGTGGTTCCGCGAGGGTGATGTTTTCGAGATTCGGGTTCTGGACGCCTTGTCCCCGGAA
>DXVA01000392.1 GCA_019408975.1 Lentisphaeria bacterium
GTATATTTCTTATTCTTTATATAACATAAGGTTTTTCAAACATGAGAATGAGGATATTTTTGGAGGGAAAACATGTCGTCGTACGCGGCCCGGTCGTGTCGGTGGCGCCTCGGCCGGGTCTTGCAGCACAGCCAGTCTGAATGTTTCGGAACATTCATTTTCTCATCTTGCAAAAATAATTAAATTCGGATCGACAGCACTATTATGAAAAACACAGCAAAAGAATCCCAACAGCCGATCAAAGGCGCAGAAATCGTAATCAAAACTCTGGAAAAGCTCGGTGTCGAAACCATTTTTGCATACCCGGGCGGACAGTCCATCGAGCTCCACCAGGCGCTCGGAAAATCCAGTCTCCGCGTAATCCTGCCGCGTCATGAGCAGGGAGGAGCTTTCGCCGCAGACGGTTTTGCGCGCGTCTCCGGCAGAACCGGCGTGTGCATGGCGACCAGCGGTCCCGGAGCGACAAACCTCATTACAGGCATTGCCGACGCTTATATGGATTCCATTCCGGTCGTTTTCATTACCGGACAGGTCGGCGCCCAGTTCATCGGGAAAAATGCGTTTCAGGAAACCGATATCATCGGCGTTACGCGCCCGGTCGTCAAACACAGCTATCTTGTATTGAACGTCAACGATATTCCCCGCATTATCTGCGAGGCATTCAAACTCGCTTCCGAAGGACGCCCCGGGCCTGTCGTGGTGGATATCCCCAAGAATGTCCAGCAGGCAATGGCTGTTCCCGTTTTTCCCGAAGAAGTCAAGGTGAAGTCGCTTTCCGCGGGGCTTACGGTGAATCCATCCGATATTGAAGCAATCCGGAAAGCAATCAAAAAGGCGCAGCGCCCCTGCATTTACGCCGGCGGCGGCATCATCTCGTCCGGTGCGTCCGAAGAACTCCGCGAGTTTGCGCATTCCTACAATATTCCCGTGACGACCACTCTGATGGGGCTCGGCGCATTTCCGGAGGAGGATCCGCTTTCCCTCCGCTGGCTTGGAATGCATGGAACCTACTATGCGAATTATGCCGCAAACGAGTGTGATCTGCTGATCGCCCTCGGCGCGCGTTTCGATGACCGCGTGACGGGGCCCGTGGCGACATTTGCGCAGGACGCCTACATCATTCATGTGGATATTGACGTCTCCGAGATCAACAAAAACAAGCGTGCCGACCTCGGCGTAATCGCCAATGTCAAAGAAGTTCTTGCCGAACTCAACAAGAAACCTCTCCGGAAAGATTATACCGAGTGGCTGAATCAGATCGCGGAATGGAAGAAAGAGCATCCGTTCTCTTATGTCAGATCAAAACCGCATACTCCGCCGCAGCCTCAGTTCGTCATTGAAAAACTCTATGAATTGACGCATGGCGATGCAATCATCGTTCCCGGCGTGGGACAGCACCAGATGTGGTCGGCGCAGTTTTACAAATACAAGAATCCGCGCCAGTTCCTGACGTCGGGCGGGCTCGGCTCCATGGGCTTCGGGCTCCCCGCCGCAATGGGAGCAAAGGTAGCGTGCCCGGAAAAAACCGTCATCAACATCGACGGCGACGGTTCCTTCCAGATGAACATTCAGGAGCTCGGAACGCTGTATGCCGAGGATATCGACGTCAAGATGATCATCCTGAACAATCAGCATCTCGGCATGGTCGCCCAGTGGGAGGACCGTTTCTACGGAAGCCGTCACTGCAATACGATTCTTGAAGACAAGGATAAACAGTATTATCCCGATTTCGTGACGATTGCCAGAGGCTACAAAATCCCCGGCCGCGTGATTTGCGAGCGCGAGGAAGTCGAAGACGCCATCAGGGAAATGCTCGCGGCAAAGGGTCCTTTCCTGATCGACTGCCATACAGGGTATCAGGAGCATGTTCTCCCGATGATCGCCCCCGGAAAATGTTATAAAGACATCATACTGAAGTAAGCCATGTTCCCTGAATTTGCAAGAAAAGCGATGGAAAACGCCGGAGCGCTCGGGCTGAAGCGCACGCTTCGCGCAGTGGAAAGAGTGTCGCCGCGGGAAATCGTGATCAGCGGGAAACACCTGCTGGACTTTTCCTCCAATGACTATATGGCGCTTTCCATGCGTCCCGAGCTGATTGACGGTGCATGTGAATGGACACGGCGTTACGGCGCCGGTTCCGCGGCATCGCGTCTGGTTTCCGGCACGACGGAAGCCTGTCTGGAACTTGAGGCGAAGATCGCAAAGTGGAAAGGCTTCGAGGCAGCCATGATCCTGTCCTCCGGCTATGCCGGAAATGTCGGGCTGATCGCGGCGCTCTCGGGACGCTCCCGCACGATTTTCGCGGATAAGCTCAATCATGCGAGTCTCAATCAGGGATGTCTGCTTTCCGGCGGTGACTTCAAGCGTTATGCCCACTGTGATTTTGAGCGACTTGAGCAGATGATCGCACGGGACGGGAATGAAGAAAAGCTGATCGTCAGCGATACGGTTTTCAGTATGGACGGCGATGTGGCGGCTCTCGGCAGGCTGCGCGGGATTGCGGAAAAGAATCACGCGCTTCTCTATCTTGACGACGCTCATGGAAGCGGCGTTCTCGGAGAAAACGGGCACGGACTCGCTTCCCCGGAACTTTGCGATGTGGCGCTTTCGACTTTCAGCAAAGCGCTGGGATCATTCGGTTCCTGCGTCTGCTGTTCTGCGGAAATGAAGGATTATCTGGTGAATCACTGCGCCTCCTTCATCTTCAGCACGGCGATGCCTCCGGCAGTCCTCGGTGCGGTATCCGCGGCGATTGACCTTATGTACACCGATGAAATGAAACAGGCGAGACGTGCCATGCTCCGGCGGGCGGACCATCTCCGCAGAAGCCTGAATGAAATGGGTTTTGACACAGGAAAATCCGAGACGATGATCGTGCCGCTGCTGGTCGGCGAAACCGAACGGACCACGGAATTTTCAATGCGTCTCCAGGAAGAAGGCATTCTCGGCGTGGCGATCCGTCCGCCGACGGTTCCGCGCGGAACCGCCCGCATCCGGCTGTCCCTGAATGCGGCGCACACCGATGCCGATGTGGAGCATCTGATCGAAGCCGTCCGCCGCATCTCCGGGCGTTGAAAAACAAGGCGCCGCCTGTTTTGCATGGCAGCCGGCATTATTTGCAGACAGATTATTTCCGGTAATCTCCGCGTATGAACGGTTCATGGATTTCCTGCGAGATGAGCGCATGATACTTTTCCGGATGCCGGTAGGCATTCCCATGAATCTCAAGGCTGCGGTATCTTCTGAGTTCGTCAATCGGGAACACCGCCGTATAGATTCCTTCCGCTTCTCCGGCTTCAATAAGCAGCGTATCTCTCGAACCGGGCTCATTTTCCCGGTAGGCAATCCCGTCGAAAGCGGTGGAATGCCCGTTGCAGTCCGGCTGCCCGAAGGGGTAATTGCAGGTTGCAATACCGGTCATGTTCTCAAAAGCCCTGGCTCTCAG
This sequence comes from Lentisphaeria bacterium, assembly GCA_019408975.1. Lineage (GTDB taxonomy): Bacteria > Verrucomicrobiota > Lentisphaeria > Victivallales > UBA1829 > UBA11452. Next base: position 3,446 of record DXVA01000392.1, read on the forward strand.
TTGAGAAATCCGGTTGATTTCCATGGGGCAGGCATTGGGAACCAGAATGATCTCCGCCCCTTTCAGCATCAGTATCCTTGCACTTTCCGGAAATTCCCGGTCATAGCAGATCATCGCCCCGGTCTTCACTTTGCCGATTGCCGTATCAAGCTCCGCCACAGGAAAATCGCCGCCGGGCACCAGATGCCGCTCCGCATCAAAATCGCAGGTGTGAACTTTGGAATAGGAAAGAACTCTCTTTCCATGTCGGTCGAATAAAAACAGCGTATTCCGCGGACCGGCGGAGGCGGCTTCCAGAAATGTGATTCCGATTGCCATTTCAAGTTCCTTTGAGAGTTCGCCGAAAGCAGTTATGAACTTGTCGTCCTCCGGCAGCGCTTCCCTGATCCATGTTTCAGGAGAACGGTCGGAAATACGGTATCCGATGCTCCACATTTCCGGGAAAAGGGCGATGTCCGCGCCTTGCATTTTAGCCATCCTGCAGAAAGAAACGCCTTTCGATAAATTTCCGGCGGTCGTGTCCGTCGGCAGTATTTGCAGCAATGCGACTTTCAGATTCATAGTGATCTCTCCTTGTGTTTCCAGTATTCCCAGACTGTAT
>DXVA01000393.1 GCA_019408975.1 Lentisphaeria bacterium
AGGCGGCAGCATCCTGCTCCTGCATGGTTCCAGCGCGGCGTTCTGGATGTGGGACTGGTGGCGTCCGCTGGTCGGGGAACGCTGGGTGCGCCCGAACGACCCGGACGGGATGGAAGCTTCCACGCATCCGAAGAAACCGTATCTGGTGACGCGTTCCAAGACTCGCCATCCGCTTGCTGCGAGACTTCGCGAGATGAATCTCCCGACGGATGAAATCTATACGAATCTGGAAAATACGTGTCCCTGCATGCGTCTCATGGAAACACATATCGAGGAGGGGACTTTCGTGCAGTGCTGCGAGGCTGTTTCCCCGTGGGGCGGCAGGCTGGTCAGTTTCATTCCCGGGCATGAACCTTCGGTTACATCCGATCCCGGTCTGATCGCCAACATTGTCACAATCATTGATTATCTTCAGGAAAAGAAAGCAAAATGAAAAAATACAAAGCAGCGGTTCTGTCCGTAAATCCCTCTCAGATTGATTATGTTTATACTGCGGAACAGCTCCGGGAAATTGAATCGGTGACTGATTTCATGCCGGGGATTTATGGCGTAAAGGATGTGGAGGACGGCAAACTGAAGGATGCGGAAGTCATTTTTTCCACATGGGGCATGGCGTGCCTGACCGATTCCCAGCTTGACCGGATGCCTTCCCTGAAAGCGGTTTTTTACGCGGCGGGCGCGACGGATTATTTTGCCCGTCCGCTCTTTGCCCGCGGAATCCATGTGTTCAGCGCATGGCGTGCCAATGCGATTCCCGTGGCGGAGTTCTGCGTCGCGCAGATCATACTCGGGCTCAAAGGGTATTTCCGCGCGTCCCGTATGCTGAAATCTCCGGAGTTTTATACTCATAAATACGGGAGCCGCGGCGTTTACGGCGAGACTGTCGCCCTGATCGGCGCCGGTGCGATCTCCAGCATGGTGCAGGAGCTTCTGAAAGCCTACAACGTGAATGTCGTGGTGGTTCCTTCGCGCAGGGAGAAACGGACCGTTTCACTGGAGGAGGTTTTCAAAAAGGCTCTGGTGATCAGCAACCATCTGCCGGATCGCGATGATAACGTGGGAGTTTTGAACGGTGAATTGTTCCGTTCGATGCGTGAAGGCGCGGTGTTCATCAATACCGGGCGCGGACGGCAGGTCAATGAACCGGAAATGATCGAAGTTCTTGAAGAACGCGACGACCTGACCGCTCTGCTGGATGTTGTATATCCCGAGCCGCCTCCTGCGGGGTCGAAGCTGTATACGCTCCCGAATGTCCGGCTTTCCCCGCATATCGCGGGTTCGATGAATGACGAGGTTCACCGCATGTCCGATTACATGATCGGCGAATACAAACGTTTCGCATCGGGCGAGCCCTGCCTTTACGAAGTCAGCGAGTCCATGCTCCTGACCTCGAAAGCATAGTTCCGACAGGCATATGGACTGCGAAGTTCTTCATATGTGCTTTTATGTTGATACAGTGCCATATCCCGGCTCTGAACAAGTGTCCGGGATATGTTTTCGGGAGGAAATTGATTGCTGCAAATCACCAGAGTTGATTTTCTCCCAGCTCAAAAATGATGTCTGTATTTTCAAAATCCGGCTCATGCAGCTGTCCTTTTAAGGAAATGAACCTGATCAGCGTCACCAAATGCAGATAATCACTTCGAAAAGGCTTTTCTTTTGTCCCGCCGACAAAACAGGCGCCTTTTACCGCTTTCCAGCCGCCTCTTTCATAAAAGGAAATCCGTTTCTGTTCACAGGTGAAAATACTGATATCCGGTTTTTGGGCAATGATGAATTGAGCCGCTTTTTTTATTATTTCAGAAGCAAATCCCTGTTTCCGGTAATCTGGATGCATTACGACTTCACTTAGCCCATAGGCTGAATATTCCTGCCCCTTATGGAAAAGCGTACTCTTTCTGATTCCTGCATGGCAAATTGCTTGATCATCTTTTATCAGAACAAATGAACTTACATAAGTATTGGGGGCGGATGGGAAGACTTCTTCTTCGGTATTTTGCGGCCATGCCGTATTTTCCAGTGCAATAATTTTCTTCTTGATTTCAATATCATACTTTTCTTTTGAATATTGTATCAATAGCATTCGTTATTTCCCGTATCTGTTATCCGGTTTTTGTCTTTACAGGTGGAAAGTACATCAAAAAAACGTGCGCTTCAAGTTTTTCTGCAAAAAAAACGCTGTAAAATGGCGAATGAATCTTGCAATAAAGCTGATTTTTGATATAATTAAAGAAAGACGCGGAGCGTGGATGCCTGTTTTGAAGCGGCTTCGGTTTTACTCAACATAATTCAAGCCGGAGGAGAGAGCCGATGAAACTTGAATGTCCGCATTGCGGCCAGAGACTGGAAGCCGATGATGAGCAGGCGGGAGAGATTGTCACATGCCCGAAATGCAATCAGGATATGACTCTGCCGGAACCGCCGGAGAAGAACCCGGCGGCAGATTTGACGTCTCCCGGTTTCGGGACCTGTCCGGAATGCGGCGCAGAGCTGAAAGTTCAGAATCCCGTGATCTGTGTGAACTGCGGGCACCGTTTCAGGGAAAATCCACAGGAAAATAAATCCGGCAAAAAGAAAAAAGATGCCGAAGCTCCCCGTATTTCTCCTTTTGAACTGCGCATGAAGATGCTGCTCTGGCTGATTCCGGGGTTTTTCGGATATTTCATCGCTTATTTCGGTTCCGGGTTCATCTGTTTTGTCGGCTTTTTCCTGAAACCGCTGATTGCGGCGACCATTCCCGGATTTCTGGCGGCAGGATGGTCGAAATTCCTGCTGCTCAGGGCGGGGGCTAAAACCGGGCTTCTGGCGGTCGGCATCCTGTTTCTTGCCGTCGGGGGGACTACGCTTTTCGCAACATGGCGGACTGCTGTCGCCGAAGAACGCGCCGGTATGATCAGGTCAATCATTGAAGACCCGAAAACGGCGGAGGAATATCCAGCGAGTGTGTTTCGGGACGAAGTTGTGAAGGCATCGGTTGATTTGCAGAACCGCGGCGCCGGACTTGCCGAGTTTGACCGTATGGCGGAGGAACTGAAACTGGTCCGTAAGTTGGAGCGGCGGAGCGGCAGTGCATTTTCCCTGCTTGAGCAGACCGGCATTGTTTACCGTTACATCGTCGGTCATTGGATCATTTTTCTGCTGAATCTTTTTGTATGGAATATTTTCAATTTTGCGCTGGCGTATTCTTTTGCAGCGATTCCCTCGGCATTCTGCATGATTCCGCGTCTGGAGATCGAATGGGATGCCGATATCCCGGGCCCGGCATCGGATTCCGGAGATGACTTCAACGGTTATTCCGATCCGATGTTCCTGTTTTATCTTGCCGGAGTCATTGTGGACGTTCTGATTCTCTGCGTCGTGAATACGTTTTCGATTGCACTGATGCTGAGCAGCTGGAAACAGGGATTGACGGTTGCACTTCTTGCAACTCTGTTGCTGGGATGGCCCGGCGCCTACTGCTTCAAACAATGCGAGGGACGCCGTCTGCTTGCCGGATTGTGCGCTTTGGGAGTTGTGCTTCTTTACGGCGGCGCGATCATCCTGATCCGTATTTTCTCATAATGTTCAGTAGAATTCGCGCAGGCTTCCGCCCGGAGACTCATGGAATGGTTTTTGATGAGGAAGCCTGACAATCCCGGTTACTTGCGGCAGCGGTAGGCAAATGCCGGCGGAATATTGCACCAGACGATTTTTGATTTTTCCACATGGGAGAAATATTTCTCGAGACGATGCCTGAATTTAATCCCTGTCGGGAGCCATGTTCCCTGAAGATAAGCGAATGTCGTGAAATAACCGCCGTCCGGCAGAGCTTCCAGAATTGCGGCAAGGATTTCCTCCTGGAGATGATCCGGAAACGAAGCCCACGGAAGCCCGGAAAGGATGACATCCACCTTGCGGATGGATTCCTGCTGCATGATCTGCTTGAGGTTTGCGGCGCTGTCGTTGTAAAGCTTGACTTTCGGGAAACGTCTTTTGAATGCCGGAATGACGGCGTCATTGAGTTCAACGGCGAAGAAATTCGCGTGCGGATTCATGG
>DXVA01000394.1 GCA_019408975.1 Lentisphaeria bacterium
GTATATTAAAGTTATTCTAACATTCATCCTGATTTTGAAAGGAACCTGATCATGCCGAAACTGCCCCCGTTTGGTTCGTCTCGCGACAAGACCCCGAAATATACCGTGAAGGAGGTCGCCGAGATGATGGAGCTTTCCACTTACACCGTCCGTTATTATGAAAATGCCGGGCTCGTTCCCGATGTGGACCGCTCCGAGGGCAACATCCGGCTGTTTTCCGACTATTCTCTCGGATGGCTGCGCCTGGTGCATTGTCTCCGTGCGACAGGTTTGCCCATTGAAGGCGTCCGGCGCTATATCAGGCTCTGTGCAAAAGGAGATGCTTCGATTCCGGAACGCGCGGAGATCATTTTCGCGCAGGAAAAAAGCCTGCGCCAGCAGTTGAAGGCGCTGCACCGGCAGATGGAGGTGCTCAAATACAAGAAACATTTCTATGAGGAGCTTCTTGCCGGCAGGGGGACCGACCGGTGCAACCCGGCGAGCGCCGCAAAAGTCGAGCCGGATATCGTTCCGCAGGGCTGAGGCGGTTTTCCGTCAATAACCTTTGGTTCCGCTGATACAGCGTTTGAATTCTTTCGTGTAATACCGTGCAATGGCGGGGCAGCGCAGGATGATGATGTTTTCATCATTGAGTTCCTCCGCATTGCGGGAATAGTTGTAACTGCCGGTAATGACCGTCTTGTTATCAATGATGATGACCTTATGGTGCATTTTCCCGCTTCTGTTCGGCGACGGATAAACCTGCGCTCCCGTTTTGCGCAGATACTGTTTCCTGCTGTATTTGCTGCCTGCCTGCCCGTTGTCGAAAATGCAGCGCACCCTGACACCTTTGCGGATCAGTTCCGCCAGCTTGAGTGCGAGGTCGTTATTGGTAAAGGAAAATGCCATGACATCCACGCTTTCCCGTGCCTGTGACAGTTCGTCGAGAATGATTTTACGGATGCCGTCCGATGGCGAGAATGCATATTGAACCGGGATGCTCCCCGCCTTGACTCTGGTGTTGACGGAACGCTGTTTCGCCTGTTTGCTGAATTTGCCGTCCCAGTATTCGTCGAACTTTGCAATGTATCCGGCGGCAAGCTCCGGTGATTCGAGAATGAGCGCATTGTTGTCGTTCCGCCCGGCGCAGTTGTCCGTGAAGTTGAAGGAACCGGTCCAGACATAATGAGCGTCGGCGATGACGAATTTGTTGTGCATGATGCTCTTGCGGTTGTCCGGGACGACTTCGATTCCGGCTTCCAGCAGACGGCGGACGGCATTCAGCGCATAGTTGTCCGTATCTGTCACGACTTTGACTGAAACGCCGCGTGATTTCGCCTGAATCAGTGCGTCCGCGACATTCTCAAGGTCCAGGTCGTAAATACAGACATACAGCGTGGAGCCCGCCGTTCCGATGAAGTCCGCCAGCGCTTTGGCAATGTTGGGGGAGGGGGCGAAATAGAGTTTGACCGGCGTTCCGCCCGGATTCTCGATTATGACGGAATCCTCGTAAAGCGATACCGGAAGTCCCGTGGACCGGACTGCCTTGTTCCGGTATCTGACGAGGAAGGTATGGACCGGTTCCAGTGCGGGAGGCACGGATTCTTCAGGGATGAAAGTGATTCCGAGCGCCGCGGGAATCAGGAGCAGGAGAAGCAGAAACCTGTATTTGAGCGGTATCAGGCGCCTGACGGAACGTTTTGCCACATTTTTCGCTGTGTTTTTCGCGGCTCTGACCGCTGTATTTTTGAGTTTTCCTGCCATTTTCTTCCTGAATCCCGATTGAATAATATGCGTTGTAACTGTATAATTCCATGATCAGAAATCAAGTTGAATCGGGAGGTATTTTAATGGATTTTTCAGAAAACATCGCCTCTGCCGCGGCGTTGATCCGGGCAGACGGGGCAAAAGGGATGGCATTCACCGGAGCAGGGATCTCCGTGGAGAGCGGGATTCCGCCGTTTCGCGGTCCCGGCGGGCTCTGGCGCAAATATGATCCTGAATTCATCGAACTGAATTATTTTTACGCGCATCCGGAACGTTCCTGGGCGCAGATCCGCGAAGTCTTTTACGACAACTGGGGCGGCGCCGTTCCGAACGGTGCACACAAGGCTGTGGCTCAGCTTGAACAGGAGGGATGCCTCCATACGGTGGTCACACAGAATATCGATTGCCTGCACCAGCGCGCGGGTTCGAAGCATGTGCTGGAATTCCACGGCACGCTCGACAAACTGCTCTGCACGGAATGCGGCAGGCGTTTCGGGACGACGAGGAAACTGATCGACCCGAAGCGTCCGTCGTGTCCCGGATGCGGCGGGCTGCTCAAGCCCGATTTCGTTTTTTTCGGCGAGGGAATTCCCGAAGACGCCTTCGAAGGTTCCTTTGCAGCGGCAGCGGGCTGCGATTATGTGATTGTGGTCGGAACGACGGGTGAAGTCATGCCTGCGTGCGAGGTGCCGCGCGAGGCAAAACGCCACGGTGCGAAAATTATCGAAATCAATCTGCAGGAATCGGCATATACGGATTCCATCACCGATATTTTTCTGCGGGGACGCGCCGTCGAGGCAATGGAAATGCTTCTGCGAAAGGTCCATGCATGAGACTGAATACCGGACTTCCCGTCGAACACTCCCTCAATGCTTTGGAACAGGCGCTGACGCAGGGGCGTTATGCTGTTCTCTGTGCGGCTCCCGGCGCGGGCAAGAGCACAGTGGTGCCGCCGTCGCTTCTGGACGCGCCGTTTCTCCGCGGCGGAAAGATCCTGATGCTGGAACCGCGCAGAATCGCGGCGAGGAGCACCGCGAAACGGATTGCGCATCTGCTGGGGGAGACTCCCGGAAAACGGGTCGGTTATCGCACACGGTTCGAGACGGTCGCGGGAAAAGAGACGAAGATCGAAGTCATTACGGAGGGAATCCTGACACGCATGATTCAGGGCGATCCCGCGCTTGAGGGGGTCGATCTGCTGATTTTCGACGAGTTTCATGAACGGAGCATTCATGCCGATCTCGGACTCGCGCTGGCACTGGATTCCTGTTCCGCTCTGCGGGATGATCTGCGGATTCTCGTGATGTCCGCCACGCTGGATGCATCACGGGTTTCCGCTTTGCTCGACGATGCCCCTGTGATCACTTCCGAGGGGCGGTGCCATGACGTGCGCACCTTCTACCGTCCGCCGGAACACGGTTCGCGACTTGAAAAAGATGCCTGTCGCGCGGTGCTTCACGCCTTGAATCATGAGCCGGGCGATATTCTTGTTTTTCTGCCCGGAGAGTATGAAATCCGTGCCGCGATCCGTGAACTGGAGTCGCTGCTTCCCGATGCAAAGGAGCAGAATCTGCTGATCCTGCCCCTTTACGGCAGCCTGCCCCCGCAGGAACAGGACAGAGCACTGGAAGAAGCGCCGCCGCCTTTGCGTAAAATCATCTTCTCGACCCCGGTCGCGGAAACCAGCATCACGGTAAACGGCGTACGCATCATCATTGACTCCGGGTTCATGCGCGTGCCGCGTTTTTCCGCGAAAACGGCGATGAACAGACTGGAAACGGTGCGGGTCTCGCTTGCCTCTGCCGAACAGCGCCGGGGACGTGCAGGACGAACGGCGCCGGGAGTCTGTTTCCGTCTGTGGAGTCCTGCCGAGGAGCGCGGATTCGCCCCGTTCAATGCGCCGGAGATCATGGAGGCGGACCTTGCCCCGCTTGCGCTGGAGCTGGCGAAATGGGGCGTTTCGCCGGAACAGGCGGATTCCCTGAAATGGCTTGACCCGCCGCCACGTGCGAAGCTTGAGCAGGCGTTTGCGCTTCTGCGGGAACTCGGCGCCGTGGAAAACGGTTCCGTACGGCTGACTCCCCACGGGGAAAAAATCCTGGAATACCCGCTGCATCCGCGTCTGGCGCATATGGTGCTCACGGCACGGGAAAAACGTCTCGGCGGCATTGCCGGAGCTTTGGCGGCGGTCTTGTCCGAGCGGGATTTTCTGCGGGCTGCGCCTCACTCGGATATCCGGGAGCGTCTTGCGTTTTTGAGCCGGGAGGAGCGGAGCGGTTCCGCCGG
>DXVA01000395.1 GCA_019408975.1 Lentisphaeria bacterium
GTCGAATGCCGCATCGGCGGTGCCGTTGATCCAGAGAATCGGCAGTTTCGCGTTTCCGAGATAGTTGTTCGGGTCCCACAGGGAAATCCATTTCTTGAGATTTTTCATGGAGATGGTGTCCGGAACCAGCTTGAGACTGTCGAATCCTCCGCACCCGTAAACCGGAGCCGCGAATTTGAAGCGGTTGTCGAAGGAGACTGCGAGCGCGGTTGCGAATCCGCCCCATGAAATTCCCGTAATGCCGATCCTGCCTGCGGCGACGCCTTCCAGAGAGGCGAGATAGCTGTTTGCCGAAATGATTCCGGCGACCGCATGGTAAGCCCACTGGTTTTCAGGAGCTTCATCGACTTCCGCAAACTGGTTCAGATGCCCCGGACCGGAGAACTCATGGCGTGCGGATTCCGGAACTGCGCTCGCTATGGCTCCGTCCTTCTGCGGCACTCCGCCGAACATGTCGATTGCGATTGCGGCGAATCCCCGGTCGTTCCACAGCTTGACCCACGGTGCGTAAGCCGTGCCGTAACCGCCATGAACGAGAACGATTCCGGGAACCGGATTTTCTCTGGTTGCGCCTTCCGGGACTCCATACCATGCAAAAACTCTGGTTGGTTTGCCGTCATATTCGGGTCCCGCAAGGAACACGCTTTTCACACCTGCGTCCGCCGCTTCAAAGCCTTCCGCTTCAAATGTTTCGGGGACGGCGAAAAATCTTTCAAAGTCAAACATCATTTACATCTTTCTTTATCTTTTGATTTCCATAATTATACGAAACTTCCAAATTTAACAGTTTTTCCGGGCAATTACAAACTGCCGGAGAAAAAAAATAAAAGTTTTTTTCCTTTTTTTATGCTTTTGAAGTCACTTTCAGGCAAAATGTCCGGAGTGCCAGCTCGTCATTGACATTGGTCCTCATCGCTTTCAGCAGATCTTCCGCGAAGGCAAGTGCTTTGTATGCTTTATCTTCTTCCGGCTTATGCTGTAAAGACGCCGGGCTCAGAATTTCCGGATTGGGCAGCATTTCCGCACCGAGCCCCGAAGCGAGCAGCGCGAGCTGCGCGAACCATGTGTGGATCATGCTGATGAACTGTTCCCGGTAACGGCGGTATTCACTGCTGGTTTCGCCCTCGATCCGTTTTTCGATGAGTTTGACTCCCGCATTTTCCAGATTTTTTGCGGCTTCGACCCGCACCGCCCAGCGCTCCTCGACCTCTTTCTTCGCCGCGTCGTAAAGAGAATCCGCGATGTCGATCAGCGCCCGCGCGGAGTCCTCCGCTTTCATGATGCTGCGTTCCGGATTGTTGAACAACCCCGCGAGAATTGCCGGAAGATCGGCGCTGCGCGGAAATTTGTATTCGCATTTGTTGTCCGTCAGTGCGAGAAGCTGGCAGCGCGAGCGGATCGTCGGCAGAAGATGCGAAACGCGCCCTGTGGTCAGGATGAACAGGCATTTTCCGGGCGGTTCCTCCAGGGTTTTCAGAAAAGCGTTCTGCGCGGACTCGTTCATCGTGTCCGCCTCCTGAACGACTCCGATCTTCCAGCCGGATTCCGTGATGCTGCTCAGATGAAACAGCGCCTCGAACCAGCGGAGGGTGTCGATGTCGTCGGAGTCCTTGCCGATGACGATTTCGCGCGCCTTGGAGGTCGGGGCAAGCGTGTAAGTGTCGGGATAGATACCGTTTTTCAACTGGTGGCAGGTGTCGCATTTCATACACGGCGAGCCGTCCGGTTCCGGTGTCGTGCACGCGGTCAGGAGCGAAAGGACGCCGGGGAACGCGAGACGGTAATCCGGGTTGGATGTGACCACAAGATAAGCGTGGGCGAGCCTTCCGCTGAGTTTCGCACGCTTGAGCGCATTCATCACCATCGGGAATTGAGTTTCAAAGTGCTTCCAGTCGAGCATGAACCGCCTCCATAATCTGCCTGTGGACTTCTTCCGCCGTTTTTTCCGCGTCGATCACGGCGAAACGCTCCGGCTCTTTTGCCGCAAGGTCGAGAAACGCGTTGCGGACGTCGTGATGGAACTGCATCTTTTCGGAGTCGAAACGGTCTCCCGCGACTTCATCCGCCGAGGCGCGCGCATGGCTTCTGCGGATTCCCTCCGCCGGGTCGAGGTCCAGCACCAGCGTGAGGTCCGGCTTGATTCCCCGGCAGGAGAACGCATTGATCTCTGCCACGAAATTGCGGTCAAGTGTCCTCGCATACCCCTGATACGCCATGGTCGAGTCGTAAAAACGGTCGCACAGAATCACCGCGCCGCGTTTCAGGGCGGGGGCGACAAGGTGGCTGGTCATCTGCGAATGGCATGCGGCGAACAGCAGGAGTTCGGTTTCCGGCATGACTTCTTCGCGCGGGTCGCGTATCTTGAGAATATCACGCATTTTTTCCGCAATGGGCGTGCCGCCGGGGGAACGTGTCACAATGATTTCGCGTTCCGGCGCCGCAAGACTGTCGGCGAGCATTTGTATCTGAGTGCTTTTTCCGGACCCCTCCATTCCTTCAAAAGTAATGAAAAAACCTCTGGTCATCTCTTTTTTCCTGTCATTTCGGCTGTTTTTCTCTCCCGGCATTTGCGAATCTGCCGATTTGAATGTAAATTGTGAAACAAAATATTTCAGCTATAACAATAACACCGAAAAGGCGAACCTTCAAAAGCGGAGAGTAAAAAAATGGCAGTAAAATTGGCCAGAAATTCGTATCTTACCCAGAATGTCGGCGATTTCCCGCCGGAAATCATGGTCGGCGGACGCAAATACGTGAAGTCTTATGATCTGCGTTACGGCACGAACCCCCATCAGCCCGCGGCGTTTTACGCTCCCGTGGACGGCGTCGGCGCGATTATGAACATGAAGACGCTCAAGAGCGGCAAGAACGGACTCTCCCAGACGAATCTCGAAGATATTTCCGGCGCGTTGAATATCGTTAAATATTTCAATGACACGCCTGCATGCGCGGTGATGAAGCACGTCAATCCAAGCGGCGCCGCGGTAGCCCGTCCCGGCGAGACACTGAAACAGGTCTACATCAAGGCGCGCGACTGTGACGCCCGTGCGGCATTCGGCAGCGTAATCGCGTTCAATGTCAAGGTCGATGCCGAAACCGCCGAAGAAATCATGTCCACATTCTGCGAGTGCGTTGTCGCGCCTGCTTACGAACCGGAAGCGCTTGCCGTTTTCAATGATCAGGAGCATTTCAAGCTCAATAAACAGATTCGCATTCTTCAGTGCGGCGATATTGCCGGGCTTCCGAAATATGTCGGGGACGATCCGGAGGGGCTCGCCAATACGATGAAGGTGCTCTGCGACGGCTCACTCGTGATCGCGGCTCCGCTCCTGACGAACGTCCGCACCGTCGCCGATCTGCCTCCCGCGTCCGGCGAGAACAAGACGTGCGGCGCCCAGACCTCCACCGTCGAACCGACCCCGGAACAGCTTGACGATCTGCTTGCCGCCTGGTACATCAATATCAGTGTCCGTTCCAACGGCGTTGTGATCGTGAAAAACGGTCAGACTCTCGCCGTCGGCACCGGCGAACAGGACCGTGTCGGCGCGGTCGAGCAGGCGATTGAGAAATTCAGCCAGAAATATACGGGGGAGGGGACGCTGGAAGGCGCAGTGATGTCCAGCGACGGATTCTTCCCGTTTTACGACGCGGTCGAAACCGCCGCGAAAGCCGGGATCAAAGCCATTGTCGCTCCGTCCGGTTCTCTCAAGGATGCGGATGTGGTAAAGCGTGCCAATGAACTCGGAGTCGCTCTCCGGCATGCTCCGGAACGCGTCTTCTCGCACCATTGATAGTGGTTAGTGGTTAGTGGTCAGTGGGCAGTGGTCAGTGGTCAGTGGGCAGTGGTCAGTGGGCAGTGGGCAGTGATTAGTGGACAGTGATGGATTGCAATGGAACAAAAACAGAAGGGAAAATGAATGGCTGAACTGGAATCCGCTTCCTTGCCGCTGGACTCCGGCGCATCTCCCGCGGGAGATGCCGTCACGGAGACGACCTTGCGCGGCGAAGTGGAG
>DXVA01000396.1 GCA_019408975.1 Lentisphaeria bacterium
AAACTAAATGCACGACTCTCTTTTTTGCCCCGTGCGTTTACTTTTACAATCGTCAGATTGCATAAAAACGGCAAAAATCGTCTTTTTTTTGGCAAAGGCACTTGACGTTTCGGTTTTTATGAGTATAATCAATAGCGATTTTTGTCTCAACGGTTCAAGAAAAATTTTAACAGGATTCATTTAAGAAAAGGAGCTTCTGATGTTCTTTCGAGGAACAGTTATTCTGATTCTGGCGGTATTGGCGGCGGGAACGATTTCCGCTCAGGAAATGACATTCAACACAAAAGATGCATGGACCGGTGTTTCCGAGCGCAACATCTCATTGAAAAATGGAATTCTCACGATTCGCGGGCGCGTCACGCTCGTCTCCAGGGAATCCTTTGACGTTGATCCCGGCAAAACCTATACCCTGACCGGGTCTTTCAAAGCCGCAGGCAGCGAATCCGCCAAGCTTTATTTCGGATTCTGCCAATATGATAAGAACGGCAGGGACATCCAGACCATCAACACCGACACCATTCCATGGACTGACACCGTTCTTCTCAAGCCGGTAAAAGCCACGGACAAGGTTCTTGTCGTCAACAATGCGATGAAATGGAAAAAATTCAGCACCTGTGTCATCGCCTGCAACACCTCGTCGGATTTCAAGGATCTCCCGAATTTCAACATTCTTGAAATTCCCGTCAAAATGACGAAAAAGAAATCCATGCAGGAATGGGAGATCATTCTCTCCAAATCCGCCGGAGTCAATCTTCCCGCAGGCACGAATATCCGCCAGCACGGCGGAAAAGGAGCCGGAGAAATGTACACAGGCGGATATCTGACGACCTCCGACCAGTGGCAGACATTGGAGGGAAGCGCATCGGGAAGACTGCTGAAAGGATTCTCTTTCAGGCAGTGGGCTCCGGGAACCGTCAAGGCAAAAGTCTGCATCCGTGTCAACTGGAACAATTCCAAAGCCATCACGGAAATGAAAGACATCAAGCTTACGGTTAAATAAACTGCCTTGATGCAGAGCATACGGGGCATCGGGAACCATGCCGGGCATCCTGCATGGTTCATCCCAGGGACACCATAATCAGCCCCAGCACGATCAGGATGATCCCGAACACCTTGGGTGTGCCGTGCGACTCCTTCAGGATCAAGACGCCGGCAAAAAAGCCGAGCGGCAGACTCATCTGGCGGAATGCCTGAATGTAGCTGACATTCGTAACATACGCCATCGCAAACAGAATCAGCCCGTAGGCGCAGGAACTGCAGATTCCCGCGAGAACCGGATAAACGGAACGCAGGAACAGGCGTCTGAATTCCTCTCGCTCCCGCCGGATCGACACCACGAAAAACATCTGCCCGACCGTAAGCCCCGCCTCCACCATGAACAGATAGGCAAGGAGGTCGAACACATTGTTTCGCTCCATTGTCTGCCGGATCGACGCCATCGCGCCGCTGTCCAGAATCGTATAACCGGTGGTGCCGACCGCGCCCAGCAGAATGAAGATGATGGTCCAGTTCATGTAATTGGAAAGTTTGAAATCGCGAAACCGTTTCAGCGGCATCAGAATACAGCCCAGGGTAATGATCAGCATTCCGAGAAGCGCCGGCACGCCCGGAGTTCTGCCGAGCCCGAACAGGATCGTAACCGCCGCAACCAGCAGTACAGGAATCGCCCTCACCAGCGGATAAACCAGCGAAATATCGCCCCGCCGGTAGGCATAGGCAAGCCCCGCCACATACATAACCTCGGATGCCACGCTTCCCAGATAGAAAAGGAAGAAATAAAGCGGCAGACTGCCCAGTTTCAGATCCGACGCAAGGAAAAACGGCAGCCAGATCAGCGCCGCCGTTCCAGACATCAGCATATAAAACGCCAGCGAAGGCTTTGTGCTTTTGGAGATAAAATTCCATGCGGCGTGCAGGAAAACGGATGCAAAGACCAGAACAAAAGCAAATAAAGTCATCTCATCCCGTTACTTTCCGAAGCTCGCTTCCATGTAATCCACAGTCCTGCCTTTGAGCAGCTTCAGCGCATCAGCCGCTTTTGCGTCTCCGGCAAGATGATCCAGCATCAGCGCACCCTCCGTGGCGCATAACGTATCGTGCATGGGGAAATATTCGCGCAGGAGAAAGTTCACGTATCTCACCATACGGAACGGACCGTAGACCCGGGGAGTTTCTCCCTCAATACAGGAAACTGCGCAGGAACGGAAGTTCCGGATGCCGTCGATCAGATCCTCCGCCGTATTCGATTTTGCAAGAACAACCGTATAATACCAGCCGAACAGATCACAATCCCTGCTGTCCGCATACTTCATGCCGACCACTCGCTGAACAACCGGGCTTCCCGCCCCAAATTCGAAACGGTCCACTCCGTGCGAGTCGCTGAGTCCGACCACGGGAAAACGGTTTCCTTTCGCCTGCTCCTCGTAATAACGCACGACCTGAAAATTGTTGCTCTCGAACTGATACTTGTAAAAACCTCCCAGCACCTCGAACGCATCGAATTTATTGCGTTTGAGGATTTCGCTTGTGATGCCTTCGTCGATCACATTCTGCGCCACGGACCAGTATGGATGGCAGAACACGCACAGACCGCCCGCCCTGCGGATCTCGTCAAAGACCCATTCCGAAGCGGCGACGGCAAAGTTATTCACCCGCGGATTCTTGTCCGGCAATGCCTCCTGAATCGCGGCGACCTCCTTGAGATACTGTTCGGTATTATCACGCCAGCGGTCATTGATACTGTATCTGCCGCCGAAATGGATGATATGAACCGGATTATCCAGGGAATGCACCTCCTCTCCCGGATAGAGACGGAAATCAAGGTCAAGAGCTTTCCAGTAGTCGATCGCCTCCACGGACGGTCTGTAATCACGATGGTCGCTGATCGCGGCGAAATCAAATCCTTTCTGCCGGTAGCGCGCGGCAACGTAACAGGGTGTTTCCCTGCCGTCGGAGCCGGTCGTGTGAATATGGAAATCACCGCGGTAAGGGCGCAGTTCATAAAGATCGGGTTCCAGCGAGTAAATGCGGAATCCCAGAGTCCGAACCGGCTCTCCGCTCTGTTCATTTCTGATGAAGGCGCGGACATTGTGCTCCTGCTCCCCTGTGAAAAAGGCACGGATCACAAGGGTGTCGCCGTCCATGCGCCATTCGACTCTTTTTTCCGCATCGGCGTCAGCGCCGTATTTCCCGTCCGGATTCAAGCCGTCGAACGGATTGCAGACCACCTGCATCAGTTCCGTTTCCGGAAAGAACGCGTGTTTATAGCGTGGGCGAATCCTCACTTCCGAAACCTTGTCTGCCGGCACAATACGGGGAAACACATCGTAGTAATCCATTTTTTCACCTTTTTCTGATTTATGTCGCTGAAAAATTACAATGTGGTATTATTATATATGAAAAACAAATAGAAATCAACAGAGATTCTGAAAATAAAAGATGTCGCTTTTTTACGACATTCCAAAACAGGAGGGTTTCCCGGATGAATTTCATTGAACAACTTGCGGAACTGGACATGAACGGCAGGCAGGCAAAAGTCTATATGGCGCTGCTTCAGCTCGGCTCCGCATCGGCAATCGAACTGGCAAAACATACGGGATTCAAGCATCCCACCGTTTACGACGTCCTTGACATCCTGAAGTCGAAGCATCTGGTTTCGGAGAGCTTTTCCGGCGGACGCAAACGATTCTGTGCGGAAGATCCCGCGAATCTTCAGGAGATCGAAAAGCGGAGGAAAAATGCGCTGGACTCCGTACTTCCCGGGCTTCGGGAACTGTATCTCGGAGGCGCCCGCCGCCCGCGCATCCACTTTTACAGCGGCCCCGAGGCACAGTATGAGGTGGATGAAGGGCTCCTCAACGTAAAATCCGGTGAATATTTCTACTTCGGCTCCGTTCAGGAAATGTTCCAGAGGAACACCGAAGAATATCTTGCGGAATTCTACAAACGCCGGATCGCGCGCGGCATCTGGTCCAACGCAATCCGCAATCCTTCAAAAG
>DXVA01000397.1 GCA_019408975.1 Lentisphaeria bacterium
CCCTGCCCGATCCCGCAGGCGAAATTCTCTCGTCCACCACCCGCCCCAACGGAATCCGGATCGACAAAGTTTCCGTTCCGCTCGGCGTGATCGGGTTCATCTATGAATCCCGCCCGAATGTCACCGTCGATGCCGCGGGGCTCTGCCTCAAGGCAGGCAATGCGGTCATTCTGCGCGGAGGCTCGGAAGCAATCCATTCCAATCAGGCGCTTGCGGACTGCATCATCGCCGCCGGAAAAAGCAAAGGCATGCCCGATGGCGTGATCCAGCTTGTCCCGTTCACGGATCATGCGGCGGTGTCGCTTCTGCTGAAAATGGATCAGTACATCAATCTTGTGATTCCGCGCGGCGGCGAACGCCTGATCCGCGCCGTTGTGGAGCAGTCCACGATTCCGGTCATCAAGCATTACAAAGGAGTCTGCCACCTTTATGTGGATGCGGACGCCGATCTGGAAATGGCGCTCAATATCATCCGCAACGGTAAATGCCAGCGTCCCGGAGTCTGCAATGCGCTCGAAAAAGTGCTGATTCATGAAAAGATCGCGCCCGATTTCGTCCTGCTTCTCGGCGGAATGTTCAAGAAAGAAGGCGTACAGGTCATCGGAGACTGCACCTATTGCAAACTCGACAATGCCGCCACACCCGCCACGGAGGAAGACTGGTCAAGAGAATACCTCGATCTGATCATTTCCGCGAAGATCGTTCCTTCCCTTGAAGCGGCAGTCAATCACATCAACCGGTACAGTTCGGGGCACAGCGATGCGATCATCACGAAGAATGAGAAAAACGCCCGCTATTTCCTCGACAATGTCGATTCGGCTACCGTCTACTGGAACGCTTCGACACGTTTCACGGACGGCGGTGAGTTCGGCATGGGGGCGGAAATCGGCATCAGCACGGACAAGCTCCATGCACGCGGCCCGATGGGGCTTCGTGAATTGACGTCCTACAAATATAAAATCTACGGAGACGGCCAGATCCGCTCATGAGTATTTCTGAACTGTTCCTGCCCGGCTGGGGCGTCGATCCGGCGCTCTACCGGAATCTGTCTCCCGATGCGGAGCTTTTCGATTACGGGTTCTTCTCCGCAGACAGCACGGCAATGAAAGAACCCGCCGCCGGCTCCGCATCCGGCAAAATCATTCTTGCCCATTCCATGGGAACCGCGTTCGCGCTTCGCTGTGCGGCGCTCGATCCATCGGTCAGGGGATTGATCCTGTTCAATCCGTTTGCACGTTTCGCATATGCGGACGATTTTCCCTGCGGCTGGAAACAGGAAGATGTTTCCGCGCTGAAAAACGGAATGGAAAAGAATGCAGCCGTCACTCTGAAACACTTTTACAGAAATTGCGCGTTTCCTGAAAAAATGCGTATCGGCGTGCCTGCGCAACTGAATATCACGGCATTGCTGGAGGGACTGGATTTTCTGGCGGCATTCGATTACCGCAATCTGTTAAGTTCGATTCAGTGTCCGGTTGCAGTGCTGACCGGTTCCGGAGACAGGATCGTCAATCGGGAAATGAGCTCTCTTTCCCTGAAAGGCAAAGTCTGTGCAGGAGAATACGATGGGGGGCATTTCCTGCCGTTCGGCGGAAAAGTCGATCTTGACTCTGTCAGAAAGGCTCTGGAGGTTCTCTGATCATGTTCCGTTCTTCTGTGGTTGAGAAGAATTTTTCCGCCGCCGCTTCCACTTACGATTCGGCAGCGTCGTTCCAGCGTATAGCCGCAGGGCTGTTTGCCGATTTCATCCGCCGCCATGAATCCGGGCGCGCGCCGGCTTCTTCCGTATTGGAGCTCGGCGCAGGAAGCGGACTCCTGACCGCGCATCTGCCGGTATTGTTTCCCGATGCGGCGCTGACCGTCAGCGATCTGTCGGATAAAATGCTGGATGTCTGCCGCGCAAAATTTTCCGCAGTTCCCCGGATGAGTTTTAAGCGCGCCGATTTCAATCAGGAACTGAAGCCTTTCCAACACGGATTCGATGCGGTTCTGTCATCCATGGCAATGCACTGGGCGGAAGATTTCGACATCGCTCTCCGGAATGCCGCGGCGACCCTGCGCAGTGAAAATTCCCGTTTTTACCTCTGTCTTCCCCTGGCGGAATCGACGGAAAAGCTGAAAAAACTTTTTGAATCCGAAGCATTGTCGTTTCCGGGACTTGAACTTCCGCGACTTGAGAGTATTATACCACACCTGAGCAGAAACGGTTTTTCACTGCGCGCGTATGAAACAGGAGAATGCTCCGAAACTTACAGCGGGCTGGCGGAATTCCTGCGTTCGTTCCAGTTGACCGGAACCGGAAGAATTTCCGGCGCGGGAATGCGTCCGTCCGACTTGAGGCGGCTGCTCAGGAAAAATGAGAGAGTCATCGAAAACAAATATAAATTTGCATTCTTCATATGCGAGGTTAAGAAAGAAAAATGATTACCATTACAGCATCTGTTGTTACATTGGGATGCCGGTTGAATCAGGCGGACAGCGCACTGTTGTGCGACCGACTCCGCCGCTGCGGATTCCAGATAGTCGATGAAGACTACGAGGAAAGCCCGAATCTTGTCATTGTCAACTCCTGTACGGTCACAGCCACAGCCGCGCGGAAAACGCGCCAGCTCCTGACCTCCATCCGCCACAAACATCCGTATGCCTACATCATCCTCACCGGATGCGCCGCGGAAGTCGATGAAGAACTCAAAGAGGACTCCGATTTCGATATCCTCCTCACGAAAGCCGAAAAAAAGAATCTGGAAGCCATCCTGGAACGCAGGTTCAACATTCAGCACCATGACTACAAACCGTCCGAAACAGTGGACGAAACAATCTTCAAGGAAGACGCCGTCGCCTATTTCCCGTTCAAAAGCCGCGCGAACCTGAAGATTCAGGAAGGCTGCAACAACTTCTGCACCTACTGCATTGTCCCTTACGCACGGGGCAGCGAACGTTCCCGCGACGCGGAGGAAATCATGGCGGACTTCAAACAGCTTCTTGAAGCAGGGTTCCATGAAATCGTGATCACCGGAGTCAACGTCTGCAACTACAAATGCGGCGGACTTGATCTGGTCGGGCTCCTTGAAAAACTGATCGCGGTCGAAGGCGACTTCCGCATCCGCCTCGGCTCCACGGAGCCGGGAGAAATTCTCCCGCGCCTGATCGACCTCATGGCATCCACGCCAAAAATCTGCGATTTCCTCCATCTGCCGCTTCAGGCGGGGACTGATGAAATACTGAGAGCGATGGGGCGCAAATACACGCTTGCGGAATACCGGTCCGCAGTTGATTACGCACGCAGTAAAATGCCTCATATCCATATCGGCTCCGACCTGATCGTCGGTTTTCCCGGAGAAACGGCGGAGCTCTTCGAGCAGTCCTGCGATTTCGTGAAGTCAATGCGCTTCGCCAATCTCCATGTATTTCCGTTCTCGCCGAGAAAAGGCACGAAAGCGGAAAAACTTCCGGGACGCATTCCCGTCGATGAAATGGTCCGGCGCGTCGAGGCGACAAAGCCCATCAAGGCGGCTTGTGCCGCGGAGTTTGCAAAATCCCTGATCGGGGCGGAACTCTCCGTTCTCTTTGAGCGCACCCTTGCCAACAACGGCTATGAAGGCTGGTCCTCGAACTATGTCAAAGTCCGTACACGCTCACCGAAAAGCCTCCTCAAGGAAATCCACACGGTAAAAGTCAATGCCGGAAACGATGAAAATATTCTTTCTGGAAAACTGATGAATTGAATCAGCAGCCATCCGTTTCACCGGATGCAGTCATAAAACAAACACGGGGCGCAGGTTTTTCATCCTGCGCCCCGTGTTTGTTTTTAAAATCTCGCGGCGTCAAACCATTTTGAATGAACTACCCCCGTCAGGAGCCCACAGACTCCGTACCGTGAACAGACACTCCGACATTCAGCAGTGCCGTGTTTCATGAAAAATCTCTTTATTTTTTGTTTCAGCCCTTTAAAATTCATAATTTAAGATTATAAT
>DXVA01000398.1:0-1777 GCA_019408975.1 Lentisphaeria bacterium
CAGTAAAAAAGGGGCATGACAAACTTTTTTCGTTTTTTCTCCAGCCACGTTTCACGATATAAAACAGCATCATAAAAAACTTATGATTTTTTATGCTGATTTCTTTGCGCCGCTTCCGATTCTCCGGAAAGAAAATACGCACGAACAGGAAGAGCGGATTCAGAAAAAGGCACTGGAAAAAACGGAAAAACAGTGTATTGGTAAAGAATGAAATTCGTCCATCGGACTAATTCGGGGGGATCGGGATGAATCAAAATCGATATCAGTTGTTCCTGCGCAGAATCTGGGTCATATTGTATGACTATTATTTTCTGCATGGCATGGTTCAGGTCTATGCAAAAATCGGGCAGAGCAGTTTTTTTCTGATCTGGGCTGTCGCCACCGGTATTCTGACCGGGTGCGCCATTGTCCTGATCCGACTCATTGCGGGAAGCCTGGAAGATGTATTCCTGTTCCGCAACTACCCGGTTTACCTGATGCCGATCCTGATTTTCGCGCCGCTTGCAGGAATTGCGGTCTCCTGCGCAATCAAAAGCTGGCTGAGCCACTCCAACAGTTCGGCGGACATGACGCTGCTGATTCAGTCCATACGCGAACGCAATCCGAAACTCATCAAACTTGAAACGCTGTCGCACATCTTCGCAAGTTCCCTGACCGTCGGCACCGGCGGTTCCGCCGGGCTCACGACGCCAAGCGTGCTGACAGGCGCCTCCATCGGCGGCAACATCGGGCGCATGCTCCATATCGCGCCCGACAAATCCATCCGGCTGATGAGCTGCGGAACCGCCGCAGGAATCGCAGCAATCTTCGGCAGCCCCATCGCCGGCGTCCTCTTCGCAGTCGAGGTGCTTCTGCCGCAGATGAGCATCGGAACTCTTGTGCCTGTCCTGCTTGCCGCGGCATCGGCGACCGTGATCGCCCAGATCACTCTCGGAAGCATGCCGTTTTTCCATATGCCTGTTCATGCATGGGCTGTCGAAACGATTCCGCTTTACGCGGTGCTCGGCGTTTTCTGCGCCCTGACCGGCATCTACATGATCCGGGTCAATTACGCACTCAGCGGCAAGCTTGTGCAATGGTTCCCGAAAACCTTGCAGAGGATGCTTTTCGGCGGATTCCTTGTCTCCGTTCTGGTTTTTCTCCTGCCGACACTCTCCGGCGAAGGCATTTTCTTTATTCAGAACCTCCTGCGGGAGCACACACTGAACGGTGCGCCGGCATCGTTTCTCGGATACCTCGGAGTCCCGCCGCCAGCCTCGATTCTGATTCTTGCGGGAACGCTTGTCCTCATCAAGATCATCGCCACATCCGTCACGCTTACATGCGGAGGATCGGGCGGATTCTTCGCTCCGTCCCTTTTCACGGGCGCCTTTGCCGGATTCCTGCTGGAACGGATCTTCCACCTGTTCCACTGGCAGAAAACCGACGACGCAAATTTCATTGCACTTGGAATGTGCGGCGTTTTCACCTCCACATTTCATGCGCCCCTTACGGGAATCTTTCTGGTCGTGGAGATGACCGGCAGCTATGCGCTGATGATCCCGCTGATCATTGTCGGGGCAATCTCCTACTTCATCACGGTCTTTTTCGAGGACAGCTCCATTTATACGCAGGACCCGCACGCCTATGACGATGCTTATGTGCCGGAATCCAATCCGGGCGATCCCGAAACGATCACGCTTCTCGTCAACCGGAATTTCACGCCGATCTCCGCGGAGAATGACCCCGACTGGAAATCAATCATCTCCTCGGCGGACGGCAATGACTTTCCGGTGCT
>DXVA01000398.1:1787-3957 GCA_019408975.1 Lentisphaeria bacterium
TCTCGGAATCGTGCGCAGGAATCTGGTCAGCGACAGCGAAACGGCGATTTTTGATCTCGCCTCTCTGATCGCACATCCGCTGGGTGTCGTAAAAACCACGGACTCTCCTCTCCTTGTGCGCGCAACCATGAAAATATTTTCACTGGATCAACTTCCCGTCACGGATGCTCACAAACGTTTTGTCGGATTCATTTCAAAAGACAAGATCGGCTGACAGAAAAACTTCCGGAAGACAACAGTGGAATGCAATTCCATCAGGCAGCGTTTTCAATAAAAAAGGAATACATTTACAGTACAGAGCAAATGCAGAACCGGCATAAAAAGAGAGCAGGAGAAGAAATCCGCTCCATTCGGAAAACGCACTTCATGCGTATGGAAAACCGGCGGCTCAACCGGAATGCGCCAAAGGGGCTTGTAAAGGCACCGGCTCCTCACAGCCCCCTATTCTCTTACTTCACCTCAAAGGCGAACACTTTTTTCCTGCCTTCCCCGTAAACGCCATCTATGACAAGACGCACTTTTGAGGCGGAAGCGGGAACATTCACACGCACAAACCGCTGATAATTATTGGTTTCACGGAAGATTTCCCTGCCGTCCGCTTCAATGTGAAACTCTTTCACAAGCGTTTTCGGTGGCTCGTATTTTACTGCCTCGGCAAAATAATTGGCAACCATGTTATGAGGACGGCGCTTCAAATCACTGTCGAACGCAATCCGGATTTCATGGAAGGAGGTTTCTTTGCCGAAATCGTATTCGACACTGTCTCCGGCTCCGCCTTCCCATGCATTGACTTCGCCGTCAATATCACGGTCCGTCCCATTGCGCAGGGGTTCAGGATCGCCGGATGTCGCGCTCAATCCGGCAGCTGCGCAAAGTTCACTGACCGGGCGTCTGAATCCCGGCAGGTAACAGTCGTCATCCATCAGCATCGCCTGAATTTCGCGGATATGCTTCTTCGCGGCATCCCGCGGCGTTGCATTGTCTCCGCAGGCGAAGCAGACCAGAGCGCCGACAGCCTGTCCGAGCAGCGCACAGGTCGCCATGACACGTGAGGAGCTGAGTGCCGTATGGCTCGCGCTGATGTTGCGTCCGGCAAACAGGAGGTTGTCGATATTCACGGAATAGATGGAGCGGATCGGAATTCCGTAAGGCTGTTTCGGAACGATATTCGTATTCGGCGGACCGAAATGTTTGAATCCGCCGGGATGGTGGTCGTCGATCGGCCAGCCGCCGTATGCGATGGTGTCATCGAACTTTCCGCCGGAAAGGACATCGTTCTCATTGATGATGTAATCACCGACATATCTGCGGCTTTCGCGCTTGCCGGGCAGGAATCCGACCCAGTCGAGAACCCAGTTGTCCGCGCCGTGATCTCCGTGGTTCTTGATATGGTCCCAGAGCCCGAACGCGGTCTTGATGAGTTCGTCGCGCAGTTCCTCCGTATCGCCGATGGAATCCTGATCTCCGCCGAGCTCCAGCCACCAGAAATTCTGCCAGGGCGTAAACATGTGATGACGTTCCGGAAACGAGGAATCGTCCGGATACTTCTTCGCCCACTTCGGCGGAATGAATTTCTGCGGGGAATCGGTTTCGCGCGCCTGCAGAAGACAGCTCATGCCCATGGTCTGTTTGTCCCCTGTTTCGTGGGCAAGCGATTCATTGAATTCACTTCTGGGTTCGCGCCCGAGACGGAACTGCGCACCGGTCAGAGGAGCAAGAATGCTGTCGCCGGAACAGTCCGCGAAATATTTCGCTTCGACTTCGTGGAACGTCTGCGTCGTCATCTGCCAGCCTTTGACGGACTTGATCCGGCTGCCGTCCATGACCGCATCCTGACAGGAGCAGTTGAGCAGACAGGTCAGGTTGTCCTGAAATTTCACCTTTTCATAGAGAATGCTGTCCCAGACGGAATAATTCGGATAGTTGTTCCGGTAGAGATTTTCAAGCCGGATCTCTTCTACGAGCCCGGTCTCCACCCAGCCCGCCGCACCGCAGATCCACATGCGGATCTCGCTGGACGCATTGCCGCCGAGCACAGGGCGCTCATGCATGAGAATGGTTTTGATCCCGTGCCGCGCCGCCTGAATCGCCGCACACATTCCTGCCAGCCCGCCGCCGATCACGCAGAAATCTGCCTGATGTTTGATTGTCTTCATAGCTTCTCCTTATC
>DXVA01000399.1 GCA_019408975.1 Lentisphaeria bacterium
TGATACGGCAGCCGGGATGAGGGGACCGGCAAAAGGAGGAACTGAAAAATATGTCAGGCAAAAAAATAATCGGATTATTGCTTTTGTCGGCGGCGTGCTGTCTGCCGGGTGCGGAACCGGTGATCAAGGTAGTCGAGACTCCCCGGAAAAACCTGCTCGTGAATCCTGAATTCGAAAAGCCTTTTTCAAAAAACTGGATTCCTCATGGATGGTTTTTCGACAATTGCTCCCGGAAACCCGGATTTGAATACAATTTCGGGGTCCCGGGAGAATTTTATCTCTATACCTCCGGGAGGTTGTTCGGGTATCTCGCGCAGGAGAATATCCCGGTGACGGAGGGAAAAACTTATTATGCCGCCGTTGAAGTCCGCGCGGCAACGACGGTCCTGATGTGGATCAGGACACGGGACTGGAAGGACGGTCTTGATCCGCAGAATCACCCGCGCAGCAATACAGAGCTGTTTTCTTTGCAGAATCCGGATCAGGGGGAAAGCCTTGTAAGGGAACTGCGGCATTTTGTCGATCCGGCAATACTCAATCCTGTGGGACCTGAACGCTGGACCGTCTGCGAGGCGGAGTTTACGGTTCCGAAAGGGCACAACGTGAAGCAGTATTCTTTCCGGGTCGGTTCCATCGGCGGGCCCGAAGGGTGGCTGAGGGCAAGGAAACCGGTACTGAAAATGGCGGAACGGAGTTTGAGCGTCAGACTTGGCGGCGGAGGGCTTCAGCGTGCTGAACTTCTTCACGGCAACGGGGTTATGCTCCGGCAATGGAAACTTGATCCTGCGAAGGAGTCGCAGGAACTGAAATTCCCGTTGTCGTCTTTCATGGAGAAATACAGTTTGAAGATTACCGATCAAAAAGGAAACACATACAGGAGGACATTATGAAATATTTGGTGCCGGGACTTTGTCTGATGATTTTATCGTGCCTGCTTGCCGCCGCTCCGGCGGAGTTCCGCACAGCGGACCGCAGGTATGCCGTGGAAGTCGTGGACGGCATGAGCGGCAGGAAGCTGGACGGGAAACTGGAGCGGGGTGTCTGGCACGGGAAAGGCGGGTTTACGATCTCTTTTCATGAACGCAGGAAAGGGGAACTTACTTTCTGCGATCTGAAATTTTCCACGCCGGAAAGCGATACGTCTTCTCTGCGGCGCCTCTCGGTTGTGTTTTCCGCGGAGTGCCATGCGCCTGATTCTTTTTACGACGGCAACTCCCTGCGCAGATGGGACGGCGGGAAGACTCTGGAGCGCAAACAGCTGCTTGATACGTTTCCGCTTGCCGCGGCGTATGGCGGCAACGGGGGAACGGCGATCGGGATCAGCCCGGCAAGCGTGGTCGGTTATCTGCACAGCAGGCTTTCCCGCGAGGATGGAAAGAGCAGGCTGAGTTATATGACGCATGTTGTCGCAGACAGCCGGAAGGTGCAGGAGGTGTCTTTTATCGCATTTCCGTTTGTGCCGGAATTCGGATGGCGCAATGCCCTGGAACTCTACTATCAGGCTTACCCTGCTTATTTCCGTCCTCATCCGGGGGTGGACAAGCGGATTTCCGGCGTCATGGGATACTTTCTTTCCGCGCATAAATCCCGTGACCTGGAGATCAACAGCGGACGCCAGTTTCATCTTGACCTGGAATGGACCTATGCCCCGTGGGTGGAGTCCGGGAACTGGTACACCGGCAGAGATGACTGGATTCAGGGAGTACATGAATGCACCAACTACGACGCGCTCCGGAAACACCGCAAATGCACATGGGAGGAGTATCATGAGGCACGGGTCAGACAATTCCGTTCGGGGGACCGTCAGGCTGCGATGTTCTATTATATTCTGCCGCGCGCAATCAATATGAAATACGGCAGGCAGTTTCCCGATGCGGTATTTGTCGACAGTCTCGGGCGCAGGCAGGAGGGCGGCGGCCTTTCGCAGATCGCGAGCGAAGCGGGAAAAGCGACTTCGGTTTTCGCTTATGGTTCCGGGCTTTCCGCAGTACTTGAAAAAGAGCTTGCGGAGGTTGTCGAAAACTACAAGATCAGCGGCTTTTCCTTCGACATGGTGAACTTTCACAGCAATGAATACAACAAGGCGCAGTTGAACTTTGCAACCGGACGGGATTTCGACCGGAACGGGAAAATTTTCACACCGGATTCTGTCGTCCCGATCCCGTTCGTGAATTATATCCATACATTGAAACGGGACGGAAAGACGATGGGGGTTTTTGCCAATTTCGCATTCAACCGGATTGTCGCGCACACGGCATTTGCCGTGGACGGCGCAATGGTGGAGTGCAGTCCCGACATCGCCTGCGACGCATTCAAGACTCTCCGTATCATGGCGGGACAGAAACCGCTTTCCTTTTTCGGCTCTTTCGATCGGAAGTTCCACAACAAGGCGATCAAGTGGGATATGGTCCAGACTCCGCAGAAACGCAGGGAACTGACCTTCGGGCTGGCGCAGTATATGCTGTTCTGCTGTCTGCGTTACGGCTATACGCCCATGAACTGGTCGTTTGAATACAGGGATCGCACTTTCTTTGATCCATGGCTGAAAATCATGCTTCAATTGAAGAAAAAAGGATGGCGCCCGGTTCCTGCGGTAAAATGGATGCCGGCGGATGCTGAACTCTGGTGCGGGCGCTTCGGGGAAGGGCGGGAGAGCATGTTCACGCTGACCAATCCGACGCGCAGGAAGCTCGATGTGAAGGCGTCTGTCATCAAGTCTTATCTTGGAAAGGGAGAGTTTGAGCCGTATGCCGTAAGCGGGCAGAAGATTGAGTTTCGCGATACCGGGAAAACGATTGAATTTGAAATCTCGATGAAGCCCAAGGAAATCCTTGTGATCGCCATGAAGAGCGCGGAACGGGAACCGGAGGCGACGCTGCTTTCGGATCGGAAGGAGATACAGTCTTTCTTCGGGCTGTCCGATGCGCTGCATGGAACGGTAGCGGTCGTCGCGCCTGATGATGAGGCGAAGATCCTTTATGACTTCATCGACCGTTATTACCCTTATGTTCAGGCAAGCCGGGAGTTTCACAAAAAGCCGTTCTGCCGCGAGCCCGGATTCCTGAACGCAAAATACAACGATATCTGGCGTCTGCCTTTGCGCAGAAGCCTTGAGGGCGGCAGGCAGATCGTAATTGGAACACTTGCGCAGTTCCCGCGCCTTGCCGCAAAACTGACGCCGCAGGAAAATGCTTTGATTCTGCGTAACAGAGGCGGCTTTGTCAAACTGTTTCCGGAAGAGAACATTCTCTGGATCGGGGGAGCCGGAAATATGGAAACGCGCATGGGGGCAATGCTGTATCTTGAGCTGCTGGATGACAAAGAAAAACAATTATGAAATGGAGGATAGAATGAGCAGACTGAAATTTCGAGTGTTCAGTGAAACGGGAACAGGAACCCTGACGGCATTTTTGTTCCGGCAGCGTCAGAATATGGTACGGACTGACCGTGTCTTCTGCGGGAGAATGTCAATTCGTGCCGCAGATTACGATTCTACTTTGTCCGTGCAGGACAATGACCGGGCGGGGTGTTCGCTCTGTGAACACTTGAAAAACATGGGACAAGGAATAAGGTTGAAGCTGAATCCGGAATCCTGTCAGGATGTAAATGATTTTCAGGACCTCGCGGAGCGAGTTGCTCACCATGATTCCGCCTTCGATACCGGAATCAGGCGTACTTCGCGGTGCGAAACGGTTTTTCATAGACTAGGCAGTCAATTCGCGCCCTGCCTTTTCATTCCATTGTTGAATTGTTCACTTGTTCGCTTGTTCCAATGTTTTCCCGTTTCTTCCTTGCGTGTTGCTTATTCGATCTTCTTACTCCGCAGGGAGAAAACAAGGATTTTCAACTTGATAGAGCTTCTCATGAGGAAAAGTTGTAAAAGTGTTATTTCATTCCGGCGGCAACAGGACAGGGCAGGACATTGCCAGTCTCCTGATCTTACTTCTTCTTTCTTC
>DXVA01000004.1:0-11620 GCA_019408975.1 Lentisphaeria bacterium
TGCCGAAGCCCTCGGAAAACGCCCGAATGAGGTGATTGCCAGTCTCATGATGATGAATGTTCTTGCAAGCATCAATCAGATTCTGGATCCTGCCGTAGCGGTCGAACTTGCCGCCAGGATGGGATTCACGCTCGTGATTGACAAGCGCGGGAAAGAGGAGCATGTTCAGAAGGATGCCGGCAGCCAGAGTGCTGCCGATGCACCGGAGGAGATTGAATTCGCGGATAACCCGAAAGATATCATTGCACGTCAGCCGATTGTGACTTTCATGGGGCATGTCGACCACGGCAAGACTTCATTGCAGGACGCGATTCGCAAAACGCGTGTCGCGGCGGGGGAAGCCGGCGGAATTACACAGCATATCGGAGCATCGATTGCACACTGCGGAAATAAGTCGGTTACATTTGTCGATACTCCCGGGCATGAGGCGTTCACCGCAATGCGTGCCCGCGGCGCCAATGTGACGGATATCGTGGTGCTCGTAGTTGCCGCGGACGACGGTTTCATGCCGCAGACCATCGAAGCCATGAATCATGCCAAGGCGGCGAAAGTGCCTATCATTGTGGCTATGAACAAGATTGACCTGCCGAACGCCAACCCGGACAAGGTGCTTTTGAATATGCAGCAGAACGGTTTGATGCCGGAAGACTGGGGCGGGACGATCGGCGTCGTCAAGGTGTCTGCCAAGACCGGGCAGGGAATCGACGATCTTCTTGAGCGCATCCTGCTGGAAGCGGAAATGCTGGAGCTCAAAGGCAATCCGAAGCGTCCCGCCGAGGCGTTTGTGCTGGAGTCCCAGCTTGAACAGGGATACGGCCCGACCGCCAGCATCGTGGTCAAGAACGGCACGCTCCATGTGGGCGATCCGATCATCTGCGGTGAATATTACGGCAAAGTCAAGGGATTGATCGACCACCGCGGACAGCGTATCAAATCCGCAGGCCCGAGCACTCCGGTGAAAATTGTCGGCTTGAGCGGTGTTCCGGATGCCGGAACGAAGCTTGTGGTCTGCAAGAGCGAGAAGGAAGCCAAAGAGATCGGCGAAGCGAGAAGCGACAGCAAACGTGTGGAGGCTCTTTCCGGCAAAGGCGGGGGCATGACGCTTGACGATCTGTTCTCTCAGATGGAGAACGGCAAGCGCAATACGCTCAAGGTTGTGGTGAAGACTGACGTCTGCGGTTCCTCCGAAGCGATTGTGGAGTCCCTCAAGAAACTGCCGTCCGAAAAAATCAGCGTGGAAGTGCTCCATGCCGCCGTCGGTGCGATTACGGAAAGCGATGTCCAGCTTGCAGCATCTTCAGATGCCATTGTGATCGGATTCCACGTCCGCGTCAACCCCGGCGTGAACGATCTGGCGAAGAAAGAGAATGTCGAAATCCGTCTTTACAGTATCATTTACGAACTGCTGGAAGACATCAAGGACGCCATGGCGGGCCGTCTTGAACCGGATAAACGCGAGAAAGAACTCGGCGTTGCCCATATCCTGAAGATTTTCGAGCTGTCCAGAGGTCCGAAGATCTGCGGCTGCATGGTGGATAAGGGAGTGGTCAAGGTCGGCAGCAAATCGCGCGTATTCCGGAAAGGCGAGCTGATCTTCAACGGGGAAGTGCGTTCTCTCCGCCGTTTTCAGGACGATGTCAAGGAAGTGCGGCAGGGCATGGAATGCGGCATCAAGCTGGACAACTTCCTCGACTTCGATGTCGGCGATGTGATCCAGTTCTATGAAATCGAGCTGAAAAAAGCGACACTCTGATCTGTTATCATCGAACATTTGCCTGCCGGCGCGACTCTATGAATCTGTCGGCAGGCCGCGGAAAGCCTGTTCCGTAAATCCGGAAAAATCCTTAAAAGGGAGGTGTGCAAATGGCTCAGTCACACGACAGAATTGCCCGTGTCAACGAAATCCTGAAACGGGAAATTGCAGATATCATCGAGAAACGAGGGGTCGGCGGAGTAGACACCCTTGTTTCCGTAACCAAAGTTCATGCGTCGGAATCGCTCCGCAATGCGACGGTGTATGTCAGCATTTTCGGAGCGAAACCGCCCGAGGAGATTCTCCGGGCTCTGAACAAGCTCCGCCCGGACATCCAGAGCAATGTTTCCAGGCATGTGATCCTGAAATATACGCCGGTGCTTCATTTTGTCCACGATATGAACCTTGAGGAAGGCGACAAGGTCCTTTCACTGATTCGGGAATTGGAAGAAAATGAGCAATGACATCACTCTCGCCGAAGTAAAAGAACGTCTTGAGCAGCTTCGCGGCAAAGAGCGGATTCTGCTGATGACCCATGAGCGTCCCGACGGCGACGCGGTCGGTTCGCTCTGCGGCATGTATTTCATCCTGCGTGAGAACGGTTATTTTGTGGATGCGCTGATTCCGGAATCGGTGCCTGACATGTATCAGGACTTTGTCCCGAGCGGCATGATCACCTCCATTACGACGCTTGGCATTGAATGTTATTCGCTCCTGATCACACTGGATGCTTCAACCAGAATGCGTGTGTCCGCTCCCTGTATCAAGGAGGACGGTATTCCGGTTCCGTGCCTGAATATTGACCATCATCCGGACAATGAGCGTTACGGGGATGCGAGTTATGTGGTGCCGACGGCGTGTTCGACTGCTGAGATTGTGCTTTCGATTGCGAAGGCGGCGAATCTGATGATCAGTCCTGTTTCCGCGACTCTGCTGATGCTGGGGATCACTACGGATTCCGGCTGTTTCCGGTTCGACAACACGACGCCGGAGGCACTGCGCGCCGCTGCTCGTCTGCTGGAGCTTGGTGCGGACCGCCGGCACATCATCAGAAACTGTTTTCTTTCCAAACCGGAAAACATGGCGCGTTTTGAAGCGGATCTGCTTTGCAATCGTATGAAGAAGGAGTTCGACGGAAAGTTCGCGTGGTTCTATCTGGAGCCTGAATTATTGAAAAAATATGAGGTGGACCTGCGCAATACGGAGCAGGTCATCGAGTCGCTGCGCGCGATTGACGGCGTTGTTGTCGCGGCGGTGATCCGAAAAGAGAAGGAAGGCTTCAAAGTCTCGCTCCGTTCCAAGGCGAAACAGATATCCGTCGGCAGGATTGCGAGACGGCTGAACGGGGGCGGCCATGAGATGGCTGCGGGCTGTTCGATTTCCGCGCCGACGATCGAAGAAGCTGAAAAGATACTTGCAAACAACGTGGAGATGGAGCTCAATGAGAAATAATCCCGCCAGGCACCGCCTGCCGATTTTCGACCGCAGCGGTGTGCTTCTTGTCAACAAACCGACGGAATGGACGAGCCACGATGTCGTGGCATTTGTGCGTTCCCGTTTCAATGTCCCGAAAGTGGGACACTGCGGAACACTGGACCCTGCCGCGACCGGGCTGCTCGTCGTCGTGCTCGGAAAATTCACGAAGCTGAGCCAGAAGTTCAGCGGCGAAGACAAAGTTTACGAGGGAACGATCCTGCTTGGCAGGGAGACCGATTCGCAGGACATGGACGGCAATGTGATTCGTGAAAGCGATCCTTCCGGCGTGACAGAACAGATGCTGCGCGATGCTTTCGCGGGATTTGTCGGCGATATCGAACAGATTCCGCCGATGGTGTCCGCAGTGAAAAAAGGCGGAGAGCGTCTTTACGAGCTTGCGCGCAAGGGGCAGGAGGTCGAGCGTGAAGCGAAGCCGATCACGATTCATTCCATCACGATGGACCGGATTGAACTGCCCTATGCCGATTTTACGGTCTCCTGTTCCAAGGGGACCTATATCCGCACCCTCTGCGCGGATGTCGGCGCGAAGCTCGGATGCGGAGCGTGCCTGTACCGCCTGAACCGGATCAGGAGCGGCGAGTTCGACCTTGAAAATGCCGTGACGGTCGAGGAGATGAAAAACTGGACGCAGGACGATCTGAACGATTATATTTCCGATTTTCTGCACCGGAAATTGGCGCAGATGAATCAATTTACAAACTTTTGACGCAGGAAAGGACGGGGGTGCATGTCAGAGCAGGTCAGTGTGAGCGTGATTGAGGATGCCGTCAGGAAGTTTCTGAAGTCCGTGGAGAATGCGGAATCATTTACAGTGAACGACGTTATTGCTTTCGTGAATCAGAATGCGGTTCTGCCTTCCACTGAACGCAGGGAACGGATCGAACGCGATATCGAGCTGATTCTTGAAGGGCGCTCGGATATCTTCTTCAATTCCAACACCCATAAGGCTGTCTGTTGGAACCGTGCGCCGTTTTTCAAGGGAACGAAAATCAAAATCCTGCCGTCCAGGCTTGAAATCAAGGATGGCGTCCTGCTTTACGGAGCGCGTTTCGCTCCGTTCTGTTCCGATGAACTTTTTGCGGATGAGTATCTGCTTTCCGTGAAAGGGGAGGAGGGAAAGCTGCCGGTGGTGGCTTATACCGCCCAGCTCGGACAGATTGCGCGGACTTTCATGCTGCTCGGGCGTTCGGTCATGATCGACTGCATTGTTGCGGAGTCGTCGGAAAATTATGAGGCGCTGAAGCGGGCGTCCAGCCCTGAAATGGCGATGGTTACGGTTTCCGCTTTTGATTTGAGTGCATTTTACAGGGAGAATCATTTTTCCGAAGGCGATGCGATTGTCGCGACGGTCGAGGACTGGCGCAACGGGGTTTTTTCACTGGAATACTGTTCCAAAGACGATTTGCCGGATAAATTCGCTCTGGACGAGTATCTCGGGTATTTCGAGGAGGCGGTCATTCAGACCTATGAGGATTACGGGGAATATCTTGAGATCCCGGATCAGATTGCGCACGCTTATCTCTGCGCGTTTACGGCGGGGCATGACCTTCGCCGGAAACCTTATCTTTCGCTTGACGAGTATCCTTCCATGATGCGCGACGTGGCGATTCGCCGCGACGATGCCGACTGGGTGCTGGTTCCGCTGGATGATCTTGCCACTGCGGGCGAGTCGGGCGAGGCGGAACATCAGAAGGAGCACGATGGGCACGGGTGCTGCGGGCATCATCATGAACATTCTCATGAGAAGCCGGAGAAAGTCAAGGAACTGCGTCCCGAAGACTTTTCCGCATCCGCCGGAAAGCTGGACTCCGTCGATTCGATTCTGGAGGAAGTGAATGCTCCCTTGAGCCATACCGAAATTTATGCGATGATCGTGGACGATATCGCCAACGGTCAGGACTCTTTCGAGACATTTTACAAAAAACTCCAGGATATCATGGGCGTGAAGTTTGTCGATGACGCTCAGGAAATTACTTTCCTGAACTTTGTCGAGGACAGCTGGGAGGAGGCGTTTGAGCATTTCAATCCTGTTGTCGAGGAGGCGAAGACCCCTCTGCGGACGCGTCTTCTGGAGATCAATGACCAGCGTATTGAGTTTTCCCGTTCCCTGCTGGAGCGTTATCAGGGCAAAGAGATTCCCGCACACGTAGTCCATAAGATGAAATCCTTCCATGCCCAGATATTGAATACGCTGGGACTCCTGAATGCCGACTCCGAACTGCCGGAGGGGGATGAATACGACATGCTCGAACTCCGGGTCGGCGACATCGAGGATGCATGGGAGAACTTTATGGAAGATCAGGAAAAAGCGAGGATTTAAACGGAGGAGGTTTCCTGTATGGCGGAGTTCCGTGAGATTCTTTCATTCTGCGTTCAAGTCCTGTTTACCGCCGGTGTTTTGTGGTCTGCTTTGAAGATTACGAAGACTCAGGGGGATTTTTCAGGTATGCTGCTGATTGCTTTCATCTGCGGTCTGCTGGGACTGCATCCCGAGCCGTGGGGCATCATTGCGTCTCTGGTGGTGATGTTCCTGCTGATCGCGAAATTCACCTCTGCGAAGTTTTTCCCGGAAACAGTCATTATTGTGCTGTTGTCGTGGATTCTGGGATTTATTTCCAAATTCGGGCTTGAGTTTGCTGCAAAAATTCTGGTGAAGCAGTAAAGACCGGAAGGACGGGAAAGACCGGAACGAGGATCTTTATGGAATACTCAAATTTTCTTTCTGCAACTGCTTCTTTCCCGATAGAGTTTTTCTGTAAAGCCGCCATTTTGTTCAAAATCTGCACTGAGCCGTGCCAGTTGGCGATTCAGAAGAAAGCTGGTAAGCCCTATTAACACAAGTGCAGTGTTGGCGGCAATTTCTTTACGGGGTCTTTTTGTAATAGCATGCTGACTGTTGATCCAGTATTGAATTTCAGAGAAATCAGCAAATCGTTTTTCTGCTATTTCTTTGCGTCTGGAATCATCTTTTTTCCATAGCTGGAGTTTATGCTGCCGCAGGTGATCCTCATAATCAAGATAAAGTTCTTCCAATGATGCACGTGCTACATTTGTCAGTTTCAATTCTGTCTTTTTGGATGTCGCGGATGCCATAGAGCCTTCTGCAATATTTTGAACGCCGCTGCGTGCGGCTTGGACCATCTGATCGTTTGTCCGGCTTTTCGACGAAACATACAATTCGCAGAAACGTACTGTCATGTCATAGATTAATTGAGCTTGCTGAAAAGAATGCAAGCGTCGGTAGCCGCCATTTTTTTCAATTAAACTCATAATGATGTCCTTCCTGTCCTTCCCGTCCTTACCGTCTGCGCTTGTCCACGGGCTTGACGTAGGTTTCTTCAAGAGAAATGTAATCATTGTCCTGGGCGGCAATGCGCATGCGTTTGGAGTAAATGCACTCTTTTGCGGTATGTTCGCACTCGCCGTTGGCCTTGGACGCTCCGCAGGGACCGTTCGCCATTCCTTTCGGACAGGTTTCGGGGCACACGAATGCCGTGGAAGGAAGACGGCACTCCGGACAGCCCCGGCAGGAGACCAGCAGTTTTTTTGTCAGGTAACGTTCCGACGCGGGAAGCCTGCCGGCATTCGCAAAGAGTTTACGCGCAAGATTCAGCTTGAATTTTTCCCCGTCTTCCAAGGGTGGGATCTCCGCATTTGCCATGCGCGGCATTTCGGATGGATGCGCTTTGGAAAACAGATCTTCAAATTCATAAAAACGGTAGGGGTAAGGCGCCATATCAAGGCGTGCATAGTATTCCAGATAGGCGGTCCGCCATTCTTCGAATCCGGCGAATTCATTCAGCGCTTCCTTGATCCGGTTCAGCATGATATTGATCTGATCCGGACGCTCCAGACCTGCAATCTGAATGCCGCTGTAACCGAGGAAACGGGCGCCTGCGGCATGGATCTGGATTCTGCGCCACTGCGCCGCCTCGAACTGTGCCATGGAGTGCATGGTTTCACGGCGGAGCATCGCCTGAAAATCCGGTGAAATATGGACTCCGGGCAGTTTGCCGGAACAGATTTCTTCGGCTTTGTCGGGTGTCAGAACCAGGAAACGCGCGATCGAAGGAATATGAAGCGAACGCCGGAACAGAGACCAGCGCAGTTCCTGAAGTTTCAGCATGTCCCAGCCGAACTGAGTCACCATGAACGACGCACCGAGGTTGATCTTCTTGATCAGTTTGAAATACTGCGGGAAACAGGTGCAGGGCGTATATTTATATGGATTGACGGCGCATCCGGCAAACAGGTTCTTATTGAATTTTTCCCGGATACTCCTGAGTATATGGACACTTTCCGTGAACAGGCGCGACTGAACCTGCTTCAGGCTGTCGTCTTTAATACTTTCGCCGGAGACCGCAATGATGTTTTTGAATCCTTCATTGGCGGCGTGCCCGAGTATCTTTTCCAGATCGGCGACCGTGCGGTCGCGTCCGCTGACGCAGATCAGATGCCTGTCCCGGTCCGTTCTGCAGAGCGCCGCGGCAAGTTGAATGTTGTCGAGAGAATCCGGATATGCGTAACGGTCGGTGAACGTCAGCGCGGCATTGAGCTCCTGTTTTGCAGAGACGAGATATTCAATTTCTGAAAATCTCGCGACGGCGTCGGCGAGTTTCGTTTCCGAGGGTGGAGCGTTGATCTCCACAAGCACCTGAAAGTTGCCGTTGTCGAGTTTCTCCTTGAAACGGTTGCCCATTGCGCCGTCGAAATTCATTTCCAACTGTATGCCGCTGCTGTCCATCCTTCGCCTTATTATAAATCGTTTTCTTCGAGAAAGTCGCGCATGATCTCATTGATCTTTTCCGGAGCGTCTTCCTGTATATATCTTCCTGCACTCGGAAGTGTGCAGACATCCGCATTCGGCAGGTAGTGTTCCCAGAGTTTCAGGGATTTCGGAGTGTAAAGCCAGTCGCGCATCGCCCAGATGATGCATGCCGGTTTGCTGTTGAACATCCAGAGCCCCGTTTCAATGGCGAGAATGGTCTGCGCGGAATCCGCCTCGGGAGCCACGGGGATATCCTCAATGAAGCGGAGCAGGGGAATCCGGCTTTCCTTGCTCTGGAAGGGATAACGGTATGCGTCCGCGATTTCCTTCGGGAGCTTGTTGACTCCGAACTGAAGCATTTTCAGGTCGAGAATGATCTTGGAACCGAGCCAGGGAGCGCGGCAGGGATAGAGGCGCCACGGCAGCGGGAAATCGGAAAACGCCATTGAATTGAGAATTATCAGAGCTGTCACCAGATTCGGGTGCCGGACCCCGAATCCCATTCCGATTGTGCCGCCCCAGCCGTGCATGACCAGTGTGATGTTCTTGAGCTCAAGTGCGGCGATCAGGCTTTCCACGAGATTGATATGCCCAGTCAGCGTATAATCGAAATCATATGGTTTGTCGGACAACCCGAAGCCGAGCATGTCGAATGCAATGACGCGGTGATCTCTGGAAAATTCCTGAATCTGCCTGCGGTAGGCGAAAGACCACATCGGGCACGCATGAAACAGCAGAAGAGTGTTTCCCTCGCCTTCGTCAATATAGTGAATCCTGTTCTGACCGATCGTGATGTAGCGATGCCTGAACGGGAACAGCTTTTCTAATTCCTGATAATTCATCTGTGCCTCTGGATCTCTCTTTGCCGGAAATTTCCCGGCAACAGGTAACTTAGCATGATTCCACTTTTTCATCAAGTCGTATTTGCTGAATATCGGAAAGCAATTTAGTTATATTATTAAATTATTTGGTAGCTATAATTTTTTTGATTTTTTTTCGGGGGATCGCTTTACATCTTCCGTTTCCGGTGTATATTTTTTATTTGAATTCAGGAGATAAATAATCAAATATCATATATAATACACGGCAAATGCATCTGCATTTCCACAAAGATGGAGAGTTTTACCATGGCAGAAGATCTACAGGGGTTGCTGAACAAGATTCATACGGATGGAATTCAGAAAGCCGAAGAGGAAAAAGCCGCGATCATCGCGGATGCAAAGAAAGAGGCGGCGAAAATCATTGCCGATGCAAAAGCGCAGGCGGAAACGGATTCGAAAAAAGCGAAAGCGTTTGCCGCGGTGGAACAGGACAAGGCATTCAAGGCGATTCAACAGGCTTCGCGAGATGCCGTGATCGCCCTTAAAGCGGATCTGCTTGCAAAACTCAATGCCGTAGCCAGGGACTGCGCCGCGAAGGCGATGACTCCCGAACTGATGGGGCAGATCATTCTTGAAATGGCGAAGGCATACCAGAAGAATCCGTCCGCCGATGCCGGAATCGAACTGCTTCTCCCGCAGAAGGAACAGGGAGAGGTGGAGGGTGTCCTGAAGTCCGCGCTTCTCGCGAATCTCAAGGCGAATCCGAAGATCAATCTGACCAGCGAATTCGGTGCCGGGCTTCAGATTTCTTTCGCGGACAACGAGGTTTTCTTCGACTTCAGCGACGAAGCGCTTGCCGATATCCTCTGTAAATTCGTCGGACCCAAACTCGCCGCCGTCATCAAGGGCTGACCCCTGTCGGCAAGATAGGAGTTTTCCTGATCATGAAGAAAAATTATTATGCTTTGAAGGCTTCCCTGCCGCTGCTTCTGTTCGACGGGCAGCCGCCGTTTTCCAGAGATACGTTTCTGGATTACTGTTCGGCTTACTTTTCAGAGCGGCAGATGGAACTGCTGCACTCCCTGAAAGCGGCTCCGCACAAGCTTCCGGAGGGAATCGCGGCGGATTCTCCGACGGGTGAATACATCCTCTGGGAAATCTGCCTGCGGAATACGCTCGGGGCGTTGCGTGCGGGGAAACTCGGCGTTGATGCGGAACCGTATCTGGTGAAGTTCGCCGGATTCGAGAGCGAGGCATACCGAACCGCGAATGAAATATTCGCCTCGCAGATGAATCCTTATGAGCGTGAACGGGCTCTGGATGCCGCGCGCTGGTATAAGCTGGATTCCGTGGAGGGGAGGCATACTTTCGATTTTGACGCTTTCTGTCTTTACCTTCTGCGCCTGATGATTCTTGAAAAATGGGCGGCGCGGAGCGAGAAAGACGCTCCGGCGAATCTGGACAAGGCGGCGGACCGTGCGGAACATGCGAAAAAAGATTTAAAACAATCATAATATCATAACAGCAGGAGTGTTTTCATGCTTGAAAACAACACAGGACACATAGTCGGCGTCAACGGCAATATGTTGACCGTCGAGTTCGAGACCGCTGTGACGCAGAATGAAGTTGCGTTTGCGGTGCTCGGCGACATCCGGCTCAAAGCCGAAGTCATTCGCGTAAGAGGCCGGCGTGCCGACCTTCAGGTTTACGAGAATACCGCAGGACTCAAAGTCGGCGACACCGTCGAATT
The DNA here is from genome assembly GCA_019408975.1 of Lentisphaeria bacterium. Classification (GTDB taxonomy): domain Bacteria; phylum Verrucomicrobiota; class Lentisphaeria; order Victivallales; family UBA1829; genus UBA11452. The sequence continues at coordinate 10,590 of DXVA01000004.1, forward strand.
CACCAACGATCTTCTCAGCGTCGAGCTCGGCCCCGGACTTCTGACACAGGTCTATGACGGGCTCCAGAATCCCTTGAACAAGCTTGCCGAAAAATCCGGATTCTTTCTCCAGCGCGGCGTTTATATCGCCGCTTTGGACTATGAGCGCCAGTGGGAGTTCACGCCGCTTGCGAAGATCGGCGACCGTTTGACCGCAGGAAGTTATATCGGATTCGTCCCGGAAGGTATCTTCAAACATTATATCATGCTTCCTTTCCTGTTCCGCGGCACATGGGAACTGGTTGATGTCGCCGCCCCCGGTTCCTACAGGCTTCGCGACTGCATCGCGAAGGCGAAAAATGAAAAGGGAGAAATCCGCGAGATTACGATGGTTCAGAAGTGGCCGGTCAAGATTCCGATTTCCTGTTACAGGGAGAAACTGCTGCCGGAAAAACCGCTGACGACCCAGATCAGAAGTATTGATACCTTTTTTCCCGTGGCACAGGGCGGAACCTTCTGCACGCCGGGTCCGTTCGGCGCGGGCAAGACCGTTCTTCAGCACGCAATCAGCCAGCACGCGGAAGCGGACGTGGTGATCATCGCCGCCTGCGGAGAGCGTGCCGGCGAGGTCGTGGAAATTCTCCGCGAGTTCCCGCACCTTGAGGACCCGCGGACCGGAAAGAGCCTGATGGACCGTTCGATCATCATCTGCAACACCAGTTCGATGCCTGTCGCGGCGCGTGAAGCGTCGGTATATACGGCGGTGACTCTTGCGGAATATTACCGCCAGATGGGGCTGAACTGTCTGCTTCTCGCCGATTCGACCTCACGCTGGGCGCAGGCACTCCGCGAGATGTCCGGGCGCCTTGAGGAGATTCCCGGAGAAGAAGCGTTCCCGGCATATCTTGAATCCCTGATTGCGAGTTTTTATGAGCGTGCAGGACTTGTCCGGCTCAATGACGGCGGGCAGGGTTCCATCACGATCGGCGGTTCCGTCAGTCCCGCCGGCGGCAACTTTGAAGAACCGGTGACGCAGGCGACGCTGAAAGTCG
>DXVA01000004.1:11630-37778 GCA_019408975.1 Lentisphaeria bacterium
CTTTCCCGCGAACGTTCCTCCGCACGCCGTTTCCCCGCGATTCACCCTCTGGACAGCTGGAGCAAGTACAAGAGCATCGTGGCGCCGGAGAAGCTTGCCTGTGCGAGAAATATTCTCTGCCGGGGCAACGAGGTCAATCAGATGATGAAAGTCGTCGGCGAGGAGGGAACCCATATCGACGACTTCGTCGTTTACCTCAAGAGCGAGTTCATCGATTTTGTGTATCTCCAGCAGAATACTTTCGACAAGGTGGACGGAGCAACCAGCCGCGAACGTCAGGTCTACATGTTCGACAAGGTGATCCATGTCCTTGAGTCAACGTTCAAATTCGAGGACAAAGAAGTTGCCCGCCGTTACTTCCTTGAACTCCGTCTCGCTTTCACCAACCTGAATTATGCGGAATTCCAGTCCGATAAATTCAAGGAGCTTGAGAAAGCCGTGGATGAAAAAATCAGCGAAAGGAAGGAAAATGCGTAAGGTATATCATAAAATCATTCAGATCGCCGGCAACGTCATTACGGTCGAAGCGGACAATGTCGGCTACAACGACCTTGCGGAGGTTACGAGTGCGCGCGGAACTTCTCTCGCGCAGGTGATCCGTCTTCAGGACGACAAGGTGTTTCTTCAGGTCTTCACCGGATCGCGTGGCATCAGCACGGGCGACGAGGTGCGTTTCCTCGGGCACCCGATGCGTGTTTCCGCCTCCGAAAACCTGCTGGGCAGGATTTTCACCGGTGCGGGGCGTCCCCGTGACTCCCGTCCGGCGATCAGCGATGACATGATCGACATCGGCGGTCCCTCCGTGAATCCGGCGAAGCGTATTATCCCTCGCAAGATGATCCGTACGGGCATTCCGATGATCGACGTGTTCAACACGCTCGTCGAGTCTCAGAAACTGCCGATTTTCTCGGTCGCCGGCGAGCCTTACAACGAACTGCTTTCCCGGATTGCCATGCAGGCGGAAGTCGACATCATCATTCTCGGCGGCATGGGGCTGAAATACGACGATTATCTCGCGTTCCGCAATACGCTGGACGAACACGGTGCGCTTTCCCGTTCGGTGCTGTTCATTCACACCGCGTCCGACCCGATTGTGGAATGTATGCTGGTGCCGGATATGTGCCTTGCAGTTGCCGAACAATATGCGCTCCAGAACAAGCGCGTGCTCGTGCTCCTGACCGATATGACGAACTTTGCGGACGCCATGAAGGAAATTGCGATCACGATGGAGCAGATTCCTTCCAACCGCGGTTATCCCGGAGACCTTTACAGTCAGCTTGCCGCACGTTATGAGAAGGCGGTTGACTTCGACGGCGCAGGTTCGATCACGATTCTTGCCGTGACCACGATGCCCGGCGACGACGTGACGCACCCTGTTCCAGACAACACCGGATACATCACCGAGGGGCAGTTCTATCTGAAGAACGGGCGTATTGAGCCGTTCGGTTCCCTGAGCCGCCTGAAACAGCAGGTCAACGGCAAGACCCGCGCCGACCATCGCGTCATCATGGATACGATGATCCGTTTCTATGCGGACTACAAGGAGACCATTGAGAAGCAGTCGATGGGCTTCCAGATGAGTTCATGGGACCGGAAGCTTCTGAAGTTCGGCACGCTCTTCGAGGAGAAGATGATGGACCTTTCCGTCAATATTCCTCTTGAGGAGGCGCTTGATCTCGGCTGGAAGATTCTGGCGGAGTGCTTCGACAAAACGGAAACCGGTATCAAGACGGATATGATTGACGAGTTCTGGCCGGAAGACGGAAACTGATCTGAGAGGCGGTCATCATGGCAAAAGTCAAATTGACGAAAACGGCATTGAAACAGCAGCGGGACGACTTGAAACAGTTCCAGCGCTTCCTGCCGACGCTTCAGCTCAAGAAGCAGCAGCTCCAGATGGAGATGCGGTCCTGCCTCGAGCGCATCCGCAGCAATGAGGAGCGCGAGAAGGAGAGCAAGAATTCGCTTTCCTCGTGGCTGATCCTGTTCGGAGCCGAAGCTGACGCAATGCGTGTTGCGGATACGGTCCGCGTGGAACGGGTCGAGACCGATACGTTGAATATTGCCGGCGTCGATGTTCCCCGCTTCAAAGGAGTGGTGTTTGAAAAACACGACTACGATATTTACACGGAGGCTCCCTGGTTTGACGACGCGGTTGCCGCGCTGAAGAAGATTGTGGAACTCCGCATGGAGCGCGAGGTCATCAAAAAACAGTATGAACTCATCGAAAACGAATTGAGAGTGACGACGCAGCGTGTCAATCTCTTTGAAAAAGTAAAGATTCCGGAGTGCAAAGAGAACATCCGCACGATCCAGATCTATCTCGGCGACATGGATACCAGCGCGGTCGCGCGGTCGAAGATCGCCAAGAAGAAACTTCAGGAGACGGCAGCATGATAGTGAAAATGAAAGAAGTGACTCTGCTCTGTCTGGAACGGAACAGAAGTGAAGCGCTGGAAGCCCTGCGCGATCTCGGCGTCATGCACGTCAAACAGCTCGGGCGCGTGGAGTCCGACGACGTGGCGGAGCTTACCCGGAAGATTACGGATGCGGTCAAGATTTACAATATCCTCAGCGGGCGTAAAGTTTCCGGTGAACCCGGAGAGAACATTGCCCCGGAGAAGCTTGTTTCCGAAGCGTTGAAACTGCTGGACGAGGAGGCTTCGGCTGCGAAACAGCGCGAGAATCTGCTCAAGGAGATGGAGAAACTGGCTCCGTGGGGCAATTTCGAGCCGGAGACGCTCCGGAAGCTCCGGGAGTCCGGCGTGCATGTCTATCTCTGCAGCTCTTTCAAGAGCGATTTCCCGAAACTGGTATTTCCTGCGGATGCCGCGGTAAAGGTGATCAACCGGATCAGAAACGATGTCTACTACATGGTGGTGTCGCAGGCTCCGGTCGATCCTGCGGAATTGCAGACCGTTCAGCTTCCCGATATTTCGCTTGTGAAATTGCAGGACCTTGTCCGTAAAGAGGACGACCGGCTGTCCGATATTGCAAGACAGCTGGATGTGCTTGCGCTTTCCTGCAAGTGTCTGCGCGAATATAAGGAGTCGATGGAAAAGGACCTTGAGTTTGCGCAGAACCGCGACGGCATGACCGGGGAGGGCGAGATTGCCTACCTTCAGGGATATGTCCCCGTGACGGAAGTGGAAAAGCTCCGCGCGGAGGCTCTGAAACAGGGCTGGGCGCTGAAAATCGACGATCCGGCGGAAGATGATGTGAAAGTGCCGACTTATATCAAAAAGCCGAAATGGATGAATATCATTGATCCCTTGTTCGACTTCATCGGCATTGCCCCGGGATATCGTGAGAACGATGTTTCGCTGTTTTTCCTGATTGCGTTCCCGATCTTTTTCGGAATGCTGATCGGCGATTTTGCCTATGGAGTGCTGTTCATGGCGACGGCGTTTCTCTGCAAGTATCTGTTCCGCAGGAAAGAAGCGGCGCAGATGCCCTTGAATCTGCTGATCCTGCTTTCCGCATTTTCGATTATTTTCGGATTGCTCCAGGGCGCATGCCTCGGACTGCCGCGCGAGATTCTGCCCGGTCCTCTGAAAGGGCTGGATTTCCTTGCCGACCCGAAAAAGAGCCCGCTGGCGTGCGAACTTGCCGAAAAGCTGAATATCGCTGATCCGATGGACCTGAAGGACAAGTTCATCCAGTGGTTCTGTTTTCTGCTTGCCGCCCTGCATCTTTCCTCGGCGCGCGTATTCAAGACGATTACCGAGATACGGAACTGGCGGAGCTGGGGCAATCTCGGCTGGGCGTTCCTGATCTGGGGGAACTTCTTCACCGCGGTGAACCTGATTGTGTTTCCCGGCACGTTCCCACTGTATTTTGCGGGAACGCTGTACGGTGTGGGAATCCTGCTGATCGTCGTAACGATTACGGGGGAGGCGGCGCTGAACCTGCCGTTTTCGATCATCGGCAGTTTCGTGGATGTGCTTTCCTATATCCGTTTGTTTGCGGTGGGGCTTTCCGGCGTATATGTCGGAACCTGCTTCAACGACATGGGGCGCATGGTGATGGATTCCCTTCCGCAGCAGCTGCTGGTGATCGGAATCGCGGGATTGATTCTTGTGGCGGTCTGCGGGCACGCCCTGAATATCCTGCTGGGCATCATGGGCGTAATGGTTCATGCCATCCGGTTGAATACGCTGGAGTTTTCCAATCATATTGAGATGCAGTGGACCGGTATCAAATACCGTCCGTTCGCCAAAGAAGATAAATCTGAAATTCAATAAACAAATCAAATAGTAAAAAGGAGAACATCAAGATGTTTCTTGAAATGATCGCAAACACAACGGCGGCAGCCGCCGCAACAACGGGCCTGAGCGAACAGGCGAAGTTCACCATGCAGCACCTTCAGTATCTGTTTCAGGCGCTGACCTACGCCGGAGCCTTTGCCGCGATCGGTTTTGCGGCAATGGGGTCCGCCTACGGATGCGGAACCGCATGTGCCGCGGCTGTGGGCGCGTGGAAGAAGTGTTACTCCCAGAACAAACCGGCTCCGTTCCAGCTGCTGGTTTTCGCCGGAGCGCCGCTTTCGCAGGTCATCTACGGCATGATCATCATGTTCGTCATCATGGGCAAGCCGGATGTGACGCAGGCCGCATGGGTTGTCTACCTGCTGGTCGGCGTCATCGGCGGTATCGCGATGGGGATTTCCGCCGTATGGCAGGGGATTGCCGGAGCCGCCGCGTGCGATGCATTCGCTGAAAACGGCAAAGGCTTCACCAATCAGCTGATGGTGCTCGGTATCGTAGAAACCGTTGCGATTTTCGTGATGGCGTTCGCAATCGTGCTTCTCGGCAAGATCTGAGTCGGTCTTTTCGGAACTGCCGCATCCTCCGGATCGGCAGTTTTTTTGTATTTTCATTAAGAACAGGTGGTTTTCATGAAGATTATCGTTTTCGGCGGCACCGGCTGGCTTGGGCACAGCATCGTATTGGATTTGATCAGGGACGGGTATGATGTGACGATCTGTTCCCGCGGCAGGAAGAACACTTTTCTGGAAGAAGTCGCTTCTGTGAAAACGGTATCGGCTGACAAAAGCGACGAGGCGGCGGTGAAGGAGATTTTCTCCACCCGCTACGATGTCGTGATTGATACGGTTCCGAACCTCAAATCCATTGAGTTGATTTCCCGATATGCCGCCGGTGTAAAGCATTATATTCACTGTTCCTCGACGGGCGGCTATGCACCGCTTCCCTTTGTCCCCTGCAATGAAACGGCGCCCTACGGCGGTTTTGAAGGTGCTTCCGGCTGGAAGGCGAAAGCTGATTACGACCATGCCGCGCTCTCGCTTTTCACAAGCATCGGATTTCCCGTGACAGTGATCCGCCCCTGCTACATTACTGGGCCGGGTATGCTTCCGCTGGACAACCTCGGCGGCCGCCGCACGGATTTCATTCCGGATATCCTTGCGGAAAAGACGCTGGACCTGCCGGACAACGGGCTGGCGCTGCTCCAGCCGATTCATGTGAAAGACCTGGCGCACTCTTTCCGTCTTGCCGTGGAGAACCGCCGGAGCATCGGGCAGATCTACAACATCTGCCTTGCCCATGCGGTTACTTTGAATCGGTATCTTGAGATTACGGCTGCCGCGCTCGGAAAGAAAGCGCATATCAATCATATTCCCCTGAATGAGATGCTGGAGAAATACGGCGATACGATCTATCCGATCGGCTTGCGTTTTCTTGCAACGCATATGTGCTTCAGCATCGAGAAAGCACAGCGCGATCTCGGTTATGTGCCTCACTGCACACCCGAGGAGGCGATCGAGGAGACGGCTGTCTGGGCTGCCGGGCTCAAGTGAAATTGCGGCGGGGAAAGGGAAATCCCCGCCTGCTTTCTGTGTTTACGCAATGTTCAGGTCCGGATTTGCCGGACCGAAATGTTTCAGCATGACCAGCGGATCGGAATCGGAGTCATTCGTGATCCTGACGCCGTCTTTTGCCGTTGTTTCCGAGACGAAATATTCATCGCAGGTAAGTTGCCCGAAGCGGATCAGCGCGGGCGTTTCCAGCTTCATGCCGTTCATCGTCCCGTGTCCCTGCATCATGATCATCCCGTATGCGGCGGCGTCTTTGACGAGGACACTGCGTCCGGGGAAGATCGTCAGTTCTTTTGCCGAGACTGCGGCGGAGCGGTAGCAGATCCATCTGTCGAGATATCCCTCCGCGCGCATTTCCGCTTCCTTTCTGGCATTGACCGGGCGCATGAAGCGATGCGCGGCAAAGTCAGGATCGACATTCCGTTCCCAGTCGATGACTTCCAAGAGATAATCCACATCGCCGATCCGGTCTGCCGGACAGTCTTTCCAAAGCAGGCTTTCCGGCACGATCTGATCATCGACGAGGCTCTGGTACATTGCATAGACATCGCTGGCGAACTGCGGTTCATAGGTGCAGAGACTCCCCGGCGCATGAAGGACTCCCGGCGGAACATCCCAGCCCGTCCCCGGTTCAAGTCGGTATGCTTTGGAGAGATTCGTGATCTTGTTGTCGCCTTTTGCAAAGTTTGCAAGGCACTCGCGCACCTGCTCCCTTGTTGTCCCCGGTTCCAATCCGAAAAAGGTGAATGGAAAGCGCCCTCCGTGATTGTTGAGCTGAGGCGGAAAATAGTAACACTCCGGCTTGCCTCGCTGTCCGACGAGTTTTGCATGTTCCTCCCGGTGGTGGATGTGATGGGGCAGGGGACCGAGGTTGTCGAAGAACTTCGAGTAAACCGGCCAGCAGCGGTATTGCTTCCAGAGACGTTCCCCGATCAGTTCCGCGCCGAGTTCTTCAACGGCTTCCGTAAGGGGGATGAGCCCGCCTTCCGTGGAAACCAGATGGCTGATGCCCTCGTTTTTACCGGTCAGCGGACCATTATCCGCCGGGGTCGTACTGCTCAGCCAGCGTTCGTCGATGCCGCCGCGTTCGCTTCCGAGCGCGTAATAGTCGTCAGGATGCAGTTTGATTCGGCGCCCCGGAATGCAGAAGGAGCGCGGCACCCAGTTCGGGGCGAGCCGGAAAATTCCGTTTCCCGCGTCGAATGTCCGGCGGATTGCGTTGGAATGTGTCATGAACTTTTCCCTTTCTATTTTTGAAGTTCCAGTATTTCACCGTTTTCAAGACGGGGGATTTCAAAACTCAGCAGCCCGCCTTCCTGCCTGAATGCGACTTCCTGCCCGTCGGAGGCGCGGATTATCTTCCGTATTTTATCCTGTCCGGCGAGACGGATCGTCAGGCGGATATCGCGCAGCGGGATATTCGGGAGTTCCTCCTGATAATTGACGATGCCGAGGAGCAGGGAACCGGAGGTTGTGCTTTTCAGCAATGTGATTTCCGTGGAGAACGGCAGGTTTTCCGATTCCGTTACGAATGCCGGCAGGTGAGCCCGCAGAAAAGTTCTGCTGAATTCCTGCTGGCTGTGCCGGCGTATTCCGAGCAGATTGGAATGGAAACGGAAACATTTTCCCCTTCCGTATTGATGTTCCGTCAGACCGGCAAAGGCGGTTGTTTTTCCCGGCGGGTTGGAATGAATCGAAGCGTAATGAACCGGATCGTTGACAGGGAAATCCGGCAGGTTGACGAATGCATGAACCTTTGCCGTCGATGCAGTGGCAAGCGGCGAGATGCCGTCTGATGAGAGAAAACGGTCAGGCAGCGCCAGATAACTGCATGTCTCCGTATCCCTGCCGCTGTCATTTACTCCGAATACATCCGCCAGAATGAAGTTCCCGCTGTATTGACCCTCACGATTGAAGCGGGAGGTGCTGCCTGTTGCGATGAAGAGCCCGCCGGAAGCCGTGAATCTGCGGAACTTCTCATATTCCGTTTCCGGCAGGTAATCCGCATTGGCGGCGATGAGCGCTTTCAATCCGGAATAGTCCTCCGTGCGTTCCGTGATGACCCGGAACGGGATATGGAGACTCTGGAGCAGGTCAGCAATGCCGAGCAGTTCCTCGACTACGTCATTTTTGCGGAGATCCATGTTGCCGCCGCTCTCTTTCAGGTCGCGCAGACTGATGCCGCTGCTCCGGCGGCTGACGCAGGAGCTCATGGAAAAATAGATTCCGACTTCAGCGGACGGAACGGGGCGATGGGAGGCGATCATGTTTTTGAACGGCGCCAGTTTTGCGTTCAATGCGCGGAGACGGCGGTAAAAGGATTCTTCCAGTGTGCCGTCCGGGTTGATTGCATCGATGAAGAAATAGGCGCCGCCGTTTGCAAGCGTGGTCAGTGCATGAAGGAAAAGCTCGTCATCCGATTTTGCCGAAGTATGGTCATACAGTGTAACACAGCGTGAGGTCATGAACTCAAACGGTTTTTTTTTGGAATAGGCGTCAAACACCTTGACAGCCAGTCTCTGCTGGCGTTTGCCTCCGTAAAAATCGCCCGAAGCGTAATCGGAAGCCTCCGCAATGCCGACTGTCTGCCCCAGATGCCAGCCGTGAAGCACCGGCGAAAACTGGTGGGTCACGGTTGCGTCCGGGCGTATCTGCCGCACTGTCTGCGTGAGCTTCTCTGCAAAATCCGCCAGCGAGTCCTCGCGAAAATGCTGGAATGCGAGCCATTGCGAATCCTTCCAGTCGATTTTCCATGGGATTTCCATTCCGGATACTCTGCGGAACTCCGCGCGGCACGCATCACAGCAGCAGATCAGCGGCCAGAAGGTCATGTCGATAAAGATTCCCTCGACGGGGTAGCGCAGGATTTCCGCAATCTGTTTCCTGTAGAATTCAAGGATGCGGGGCTGGTTCGGACAGGAGAAGTGATAGCGTCCGCAGTGAGTCTGCCCGTTGATGTCGCGCATGTTGCATTCAGGAAATCTCTGCGCGGAGTCATTGTGGTAATTGACGGTGTAATAGGCGATCGGGACAATTCCCTCCGCTTTCAGTCCGCGGACCGTTTCCCCGAATCCGTCGCGTCCCCGGAGTCCCTTGTGCATATGCCCGCATTGTGTCGGATAATAGCAGTTGCCGTTGTGGTCGCAGGCGTAAACCATGGAAGATTCCACGCCGGAAAGTTTCACGAGCCGGACATACTCCTGCGGATCGAACCGGCTCATGTATTCGGGTTTCAGGTCCGTGATATGGTTGTCGATCAACAATCTTGAATAGCATGTTTCAATCCATGACATGATGTTTTTCTTTTCGCCTTTTTTGCTTTATTTCGTTTTTCCGCTTGCTGATGCCGTTTTGCCTCTGTATATTATTATAATTTCAAGCCTCGGAAATGACTAGGGGAGAAAACAGGCATTGTCAGCACAAAACACGCTTTTAAGCAGTTTCGATACTCTGGATCTTACTCCGGGGACGGTCTATCACGGCAGCTGGGTGTCCGGGCAGATCGAACGCAACCGCAGGATTTACGATTATGAGTTCGTTTACTTTTCCGGCGGAAACGGACGCCTCATTACTGCGGATACCACCTATTACTGCCGGGCGGGGACGGTAATCATCGTTCCGCCGCGGACGGTGCATTGTACGATTGCCGATTCCGCCGTGGAGCGCTGGTGCATTCATTTCGACTGGTACGGCAATTGCCGCGCCCATCGTGAAAAGGAACGTATCTGGGTGTTCCTTGACGAGGAGGAATCATTTAACCCGGAACTTGCGGCGGCGCCGCCGGCGGAGAGTTTCGGCATTGTTTTTCCGTTTCATAACACGCTGCATGAAAAGGAACGTGCCGTTTTGCTGAATCTGCTTGAGTGCTTTTTCAATACGGTTCCCGACACCCTGTCCGATCTTCTGCGCAGGCGCGGTCTTTTTCTGGAAATTCTCGCCCTTGCCCTGAAGCGGAATGAGCGGCGGCATGTGCTTCCCGCCAATGAAAAACTGAATCCGCGTTTCTTCCAGGCAAAGAGCATCATGGATGCTTCGTTTCAGGATTCCCGCCTGACGGTCCGGCGGATCGCGGATCGTCTCCGTATTACTCCGAATCACCTGACGAAACTTTTCCGCCGCGAGATGGGCATGAGTGCGCTGGATTATATTCAAAACCTGCGTCTTTCGCACGCAGCGGAGCTTTTGCGGGAGAATTCGCTGAATATTCAGGAAATTGCACAGGAATCGGGCTTTGAGGACCCGAATTACTTTACGCGCCTTTTCCGTCAGCGGCACGGTATGACTCCGACGCATTTCCGGCGTATTTCGCAGATCGCGGAACTATGAGAGAAACGGAACCGGAGTTGTCCGGCGGGCGGTTCCGAGGATGAAAAAAAACACGAAAACCGTTTTTTCCGGCTTTCGTGTTTCTGTTTTTACGATATGGAGAAGAATTACTTGAGGACAAGTTCCCCGTAGTATTCGATCAGGTGATAATTTCCCTGCGGAAGCTGGGGAACGGAGCTTAGCTGGGAACGGTTCTGCCCGAAATTGTAGTTGTATCTTCCGAGAAGGATTGTCCATTTGCCTGCATTGTCAAACTTGACTCCGGTCAGTCCCTGAAGCATTTTCAGTGGAATCGCGACTTCGACGGTCCAGCTTTTATCCTTGTCGTTGTAGTTGTTGATCGTGCCCTGAACTGTTGCGGCGGTCAAAAAGGACGGATCAAGCGTGCCCCAGTCGGCACGGGCATAACCGCGGGATTCAAAGATGAAAGTGGTCTTCTTTCCGTTCGGAGCTGCATAAAGTTCCCAATATTTCGGAGATTTTTCGGATTTGAGGAAAATCTCGAAAAGATCTCCCTGAAGATAGAGGTGTGCCTGATCTTCCTTGCCGTACTGAACCACATCGGAATCCTGGAGCACCGCGCCGATATAAAGATATTTGTCATCATAAACCAGTTTTGCCATGCCCGGCTCGAAAGCATCCTGATTCTTCGCCACTTTCGGCATCACCACGCCGTAATTGCGCGCCGGCGGCAGGAATGCGTAGGCGGGAGCTTTTGCCCATGCCCCTTCGTTCAGATTGCCGTCGAGCGTGATTTTGCCTGAGGCTTTTACCGCAATGATCTTCTCGCGCGGTGCATCGGCTCCGAAACGTTTTTCAAAATCGTCGTCATGCGCGCAGGAAGCGAGCAGGACAACAGCGAGTGCCGGAACGAGTCCGCGGAACAGCAGCGAAAGTGCTTTCATGGATATCTGTCTCCCTTTGTTGTGTTTGGAAAAACTAATATACACAGGGAAATCTTTTTTTCAACTTTGAATCCGGATTCGCTGCGGGAAAATAAGAACATGTGTGCGCAGTACGTCCGCCGGAAAAATTTTTTCAGAATATTTTATTTTTCCCTATTGACAATTTTCATTTTTTGCTTATAATATGAAGTAACGATAATTCAATGAGAGATCAGCAATGGCGACAACACTGAAGGAGATAGCGAATCGCGCGGGAGTCTCGGTCATGGCGGTATCCGCTGTGATGAACAAGACGACCAGCACGCGTGTTTCCGAGAGGAAACGTGCCGTGATTGAGCAGATCGCGAAGGAAATGGGATATCGCTCCAATGTCGTCGCCCGGACTCTGCGCGGCGGGGAAAGCCGCATGATCGGAATTCTGATCGATTCCTGTGCTCCGCCCTGGCTTTACAATATTCTCCGCCATATTGAAGCGGAGGCGACTGCCGGCGGATACCGCATCCTGATTTCCGAGGGGCATGACTCCGTGGACAATCTGGCTGCCGCTTATGAGAAATTTGAGCAGTACGGGGTGGACGGCGTAATCTGCCTTGCGTATGATTACCCCGGGCAGCAGGGGAAGTTCCGTGAACACTTCGGAGATAAGAACAATATTCTGCTGGTGGGTTCCTATGACGAGTCGATGCTTCCGCAGATTTACCTCGATCTGGAACCTGCGTGGCTTGAAGCCGTCCGGTATTTCCGTTCGCGTGGACGGAAGAGAATCGGGGGGATCATTGCCGATCTGCCGATCTGGTGCCAGCAGGTGCGTATTTCGCTTTTCCGCAAAATCTGCCGTGATTTGAAGATGCCGGAATTGCTCTGGCATCAGAATTACTGTGCCGAGCCGGAGCGTTATGCGGGGGAGGCGGACCGGTGCGTGCGCGAGTTCATCCGTCCGAACGGATTGGATGCGGTTCTGGCGCATTCAGATGTTTTCGGGGCGTTCCTGATCTCCGGGCTGGCGCGGAACGGACTGCGGGTTCCGGAGGACATTGCGGTGATCGTGGATGACAGCCGTGATTTTTTTGCCGCGCTCCAGCCGCCTCTTGCCTGTATCGACCATGATGAAGAAGCGATCGGAACGCAGGCGGTCCGTGTGATGCTGAAAATGCTCCGGAAAGAGCCGGTGGAGCATCGGACGCTGATTCCGTGTCATTTGATTTTGAGAGAATCCGCCGGATAACATTGACGGCAGGAAAATATTTAAAAACAGGAGGATGAACTTATGTTTCAGAGAAAACGAAGACAGGAGCGCTCTACTGTAATCAGATTGCGCGAGGATGTGTCTATCCTCAAAGAGAGGAGGAAAAGGGTTTCTTTTACTTTGATAGAGCTTCTGATAGTGATTGCGATCATCGCAGTTCTCGCAGCGATGCTTCTGTCGGCATTGAACAAGACCCGCGAAAAAGCCCGTCAGATAAAATGTACCGGCCACCTGAGACAGATTATGGTTGCAACATCTTTTTATATAAATGACTATGCAGAGTATGGACCTTGGACTAGGTCTGCTCCCGGGAAAGATATTTATTGGAATTCAGCTTTATGGCCATATATCTCAAGCCAAAAGGTTTCAATGTATAGTGATAAAACCACCGTTTTTACATGTCCAAGCTATGATGAACCCAATATTAGTCTGAATTTTATGCTGAATGAGTATTTTGGGGGAACAGGAAGTGGTATTAAAACCACTGGAATCAGACAGCCGTCTCATAAAATATATTATATGGACGGGAGTGGCGAGCGTGTTTCTGTATCTTTGGCGTATCTGGTCGTTAACGATAAATATTACGCTCGTTATCGTCATATCGGCAACATCAGTTTTGCTATGACTGATGGGCATATTGCCTCTACCAAATGGCGTATCACCAATATGAATGGCTATACAGACAATGGAGAGTTCAGCTTAAAGCCATAAACTAAGCACAAATCGCATCCATGATCATTTACAGATAGAAAGACAAGGCGTTTCAGGTGGAGGAGAAAAGGGGAAAAGGTTGCTTTTCAAAAAATCAAAGATATACGCTTCAATGCACAGTTTCAGAAAAGATTTTCGGATGACTGTATCCAATAATATAAAAAACTCAAATTAAGGGGAAGGCTTATGAAAAACGTGTTTTTTGTGCTGGTATCATTTTTATTTTTAAGTTTATCGGGTAGCCAGCTGACTCCCGAAGGAAATACAGCAATGCTTACTTTAGCGGAAAACGGACAAACAAATTATGCGATTGTGTATGCCGAAAATGCAAAATCTGCTGCTCAGGAACTCAGGGCTTATCTCAAAATTCTCAGCAATGGAGTTGTCTTTCCTTTGATAAGTGAAAAGACCTCCGTTAACGCTCCATTTATCAGCGTCGGTCAAACTAAACTCGCACTTGAGGCTGGTGTCGGGGCTACTCTTCCCCTTCGTACAGCAACAGAGATAAAAGTTATTGGAGAGAACATTTATTTATATGCAAATAAAGATCCTTTTCATGCCGTTATGAATTTTCTGGAAGGAGACTTGGGATGCCGTTTTTATACGGATAAAATATCGCATCTTCCAGCCAGAGATAAATTAAGAGTTACAATTGCAAGCCGCTGTGAGTCAGCTGCTTTTGAAGAACGTTTGATTCTTACAGACTACGATCTCATCCGGCATGATGGTTGGACTAGGCATAATAAAGTATTGAAGTGGGAATTTTTCCGGCATCCGAGAGAATGGTTTGCTCATACTTACAGTAGAGTTTTGCCCGCGGAAAAGTTCTCACGATTCCCGGAACGTTTTGCTGTTGTTCAAGGCAAACCATCTTCTACTATGATTTGCCCTGCTCATCCGGAAAATATTCAAGATTTCAAAACTGATATTCGGAAAGCCATGAAACAATATCCAGGAAAGAAGTATTTTTCAATATCGGAAAATGACGGCGGTTATTCATATTGTCAGTGCTTGCGTTGTAAAGAAATCATCAGTAATCATGGAGATGCACCGATTGCTCCTCATTTGTACTTGGTCAATGAAGTAGCAAAAGCTGTTGCTGACAGAGCTCCGAAGCAGTTAGTCGATTTTCTTGTTTACACTTTTCCATTTCGCAAGCTTCCTGCAAATCTGAAAATTGAACCGAATGTTAATCTTTGGTACTGCTGCAGGGGGAATCGCGTCATCCCTGAAATTAAAAAATATGGACGGGAAAAAGAATTGTGTTCTTGGCGGCAGAAAGTGAAACACATGACGATATGGGACTATTCTCTTGTGCCTGACAACTATTTTCAGGTTGAGCCTAATCTATATGCAAAGAGTCAGAATCTGAAGTTTTTCAAGAAATACAATATTGAAGGAGTTATGATTCAGGAACCGTTTGGATGCCGTGCTGGAGACCAGCAGCGACTCCGTGCATGGGTTTTTTCAAAACTGCTGTGGAATCCTGAACTTGATGTGGATGAGTTGGCCCGTGAATATTGCGAGGGCGTTTATGGAGCCGCTGCACCTGAACGGTATGCTTACTATGAACTGGTGGAGAAAGCGGGACGTGCCGGACAGACAATCGAAGATTTTTACGGGGTAAAACAATTTGTAAAGGAGGCCGGCAGATTATTGGAAACTGCTCGTACAAAGCTTCAGAACCAGTCTGCGGCTCTTCGAGAACTGGAAATGGATTACTTACCGATTCTGGTTACTGAAATTAATATGATCTTTGATGATTATCCGGCAAACAAGAAAAACTTTCCGATGGAAAGGTATCAATATCTGCTATCAGAGATAAAACGTATTTCCGGTCAATATGAGATGACCAAGTATAATGAGTGCACCTCGATGTTCGGTTTTATTTCTGAACGCGAAATGCTGCAACAACTGTCGGCTAATAATGGCATCTTTGAGATTCACGCTGTTAATGGTCGGTTGTACGACTATCCTGTGGTCAATGACCCGTTAGCTGTCGGAGGCAAAGTGACTCGGCAATTCTGTAACGGCAGTTGGAATGTACAATGGCCGCTTCCTGTCAATCTGTTTGAACCGGGACGTAAATATCAACTGACAGCGGAGATGAGGAGCGGCAAGAAATCTAACTTAAGAGATGTTTGTGTTGGAGGTATTTATAATAAAACAAAAAAACAAATGTTCTTCCTGGATAAAGTTGATGGGCGTTTACTGTCAGACTCAGAATACCGTTTTGTTAAATTGGGTAAACCGTTTCTTCCAGAACGAGGTAATGAACTTTACGTCTTTTTCAATGCGCCTCCAACTTCGGATATTGGTGAGCTCTATACAAATCGTATTCGTTTGATTCCCGTAATGGAGTAAAGACAAGTAGTTTTATGAGTTGCGTTATGATTGAAAACAATGAAAGGAACTTTGATTGCAGAGAAGGCGCATCTCAAACCACGAAGAAATGCAAGGGTGTTCCAGTCATTCATCTGCGGGAGCAGAGATCGAAAATGTAGAATTTGGCTTGGAACAGCCTCCATGGAATTATGATGAGACGACATGCATTTTCAAACATTCAGATTGTTCTGATTTTTCGGAGATCTTTGAATTATAAAGAATGGAACCGAAATCTCAATTATTGATTTTGGGATAATGAAGTTTTTCATAACTTCCGAAAGTATGGAAAAAAGCGGCGGGCTCCGGAGAGGCCGCCGCTTTTGATGCGCGAATTTCAGGAATCAGAAATTCTCTTCGCGGGGCCCGCCGAAGCCGCCGCGTCTTTCACCACGGGGCCCGCCGAAACCGCCGCGTCTTTCACCACGGGGCCCGCCGAAGCTACCGCGTCTTTCACCACGGGGTCTGTCCTCACGGGGACGGGCTTCATTCACGACGAGTGCACGGCCACCCTGCATTGTGCCGTTGAGACCTTCGATCGCAGCGTTGGCCTCGCCTGCTTCGGGCATTTCGACGAAACCGAAACCTTTGGCACGGCCGGTCTCGCGATCAGTTACAAGACGGACGCTAGTCACGTTTCCGTAAGCCGCGAAAGCTGCTTTGAGTTCATCTGCTGACATTGCGTACGGCATGTTACCGACATAGATATTCATGTTGGATACCTTTTCCGGACATAAAAATGTCCTGCTGCTGACCCTTCAAATTTTCTTTTAACAAATCGCCACTGTTGGAAAGAGCCGGGTCAGGAAGGGTGTGACTGAACTTACCGGAATCAACGGGTGGAGTTATCTTATAGCCGACCACAGGCTTTAAGAACAGAAATGATGACCGCGAAGGAACTGCAGGCGTGTCAGTAATACAAGATATGCGGATAGAAATCAAATAAGCCTCAGAAAAATGGGTTCCTTTTATTGTCTGAACATTAAGGTAATGCGTTTATTGTGGATTACAAATCAAAAAACGAAAAAATTTCACTTTTTTATTTGTAACGTAATGCGTCAGTGAAACTTTCAAATACGGCAAATGCAGTGCGCCTGCGCCGGAATAGTGTTGTCCTTTCCTGGCGCAGTGTTTTTTCAACCTGCCGATTTGCCGTCAATTTACGCTTTCACCGGCGATGAAGCGCCGTATGTCTTCAAAGACTTCACGCTGAACCGGACGCTCAAGCGAATAGAAAAAGCCGTGTTCCGCGTTCTTATAGACTTTCCACTGTGATGGAATACCGATACTGTTGTGCTCCCTGACGAGTTCAAGAGTCATGGACGAGGGGAACATGTGCTCGTTTTCCGCTTCCAGAAACAGCAGCGGCGGGTTGTCCCTGCGAATGTAGCTGAGCAGAGAAAGCGCCTGAAAACGTTTGGGATCCGTCTCATACATGCATCCCGCGGCAAAAAACTGCATGGCGTGCCAGATATGAGGGAAGATATCCTGCCAGGGCTCGAAAACAACCGGCGTGGACTGCAGGAACCCGCACGAGGGTTTGACCCATTCATTCCGGAGTTCGCAGTGTTCGCCGCATTCCCCAGGAGCGGCACAGAGAAGCAGGGAGGCGAGATGCGCGCCTGCCGAAGTGCCGAATACCGCGATCTTCAGCGGACGTGCCATTGCTTTCAGGCAGGATACGAAACGGTCGTAGGATTCGCGAATGTCCTGAAGCTGGTCGAAGGCTGTGATTCCGGGGTTGTCACTGAACCTCACGGCGCCGGGAAG
Source organism: Lentisphaeria bacterium (assembly GCA_019408975.1). GTDB lineage: Bacteria > Verrucomicrobiota > Lentisphaeria > Victivallales > UBA1829 > UBA11452. The sequence goes on from DXVA01000004.1 coordinate 28,807, forward strand.
CCGGTAGTCGGTGGAGGCGCAGATGTAGCCGAGTTCATTGTATTTTTCCATGATCTGGTGGAAAACGGTTCTGCTTCCGGCATTCCAGCCGCCTCCGTGGACGAAGAACAACGCGGTATCCTGTGTGGCGGTTTCCGGCAGGAAGAGGTCGAAGATCCTGCCGCAGATCAAAGGCGAGTCGAGATAATAAGATTGGAACTCATATTTCATGGTATTCTCCTTCAGAGAGTGTTTTCCGCACAGTTTTCCCCGTTTGTTTCACGCAGACGGAATGAATTGTAAACGACGACGCATGAGAGCAGGAACAGGAATCCGAAGACCGTGAGATAGGAATTCCTGCCGTAAATATGGACGCTGTCCCTGAGCAGCGGCGGGAAAAGATCCATCAGGATTCCGGTGAGACTGCCCAGAATTGCGACCGTGATATATGCATAGAAATTCATGAAGCTGACGGAGACGCCTACCACATTCGGAAGATTCGTCTCCCGAAGCAGAGAGACCGTGACGGGTGACACATTCGCCGTAATGGTCAGGGTGCAGAAAAACAGGGCGATCCATTGCGTGCGGCAGTCGAAGAAGATTGCCAGCAGGAGAACAAGAAAAGAGAGAATGCAGCCCAGTCCTGCGGTCCGGACGAAGATTCTGCGCCGGTTGCCCAGGAGACGGCTCAGAGAGGCGGCGAAGAAACTGGACACCGCAGAGAGCACTCCCATGAGGGAGAGAATCCATGCCGCGCGGACTTCCCCCATGAAGCAGAAATCCTCCAGAAATTTCTTGCCGATGACCGTCTGGAGTACATAATACAGCCCGAAATTGATCCCGGAGAATAGGAACAGGTTGCGGTTGTGGCGGCGTCTGAGCAGTTCCAGAAACGGCGTGAAACTGAAAGGAACATTCTGAACCGCCGGCATTTTCAGCGTGAATTTGATTCCGGCAAAAATCAGATATGCCAGAATGGTTGCCGCGGCTATGATTTTCAGCATCATGCGCCAGCCGACAATCTGGACTCCGGCAATGAACGGAGCGTTTGCCATGATGCCGCCGGTATAGCCGATCAGGACCAGAAGCCCGAGCATTACCGTGAAATTTCTGCTGAAAGCCCGCGCGGTTTCCTTGACTAAACTCAGATAGATTGCACTGGCGCCGAGTCCGACAATCGCCCTGCTGAAATAGAGCGTGGAGAGGGAGTCCGAAAAGGGAAATACCGCGGAACCGATACAAAACAGGAGCGCTCCCGTCGCGATGACCCTGCACCCGCCGAAGCGGTCTACCAGAAGCCCGATGACGAGCTGGTTCAAAGCGTACACATACATGAATGCAGACCCGAGATTCGTGACATAAGCGGCGGAAACATTCAGGCTTTTCTGAAGTTCATCAAAGATGGAGCCCGGAATGGCGACTCTCTGGACGTTGGCAAAGAAATAAAGGACGGAACCGCAGAGGAGAAGCAGCCATAAGCGGAACTTCCGGTGGACCAGCGTATTCAATTTCTTCCATATCTCCTGATTTATAATCGTATTTTCCCGTGTTTGCATCGTCATTTCTCTGCAGAAAACGGTTTACGGGAGAACATGACAATCTTTTATACATTACCCTGTTCTCCGGCGGGATTCAAGTTGAATTTTCGCTTTCTTTGAGGATTGTAAAATATTTGTTGCGACAGTATATTGTCGTTTTCAGGAAGAAACGGGAGTTCTGTCATGTGGTTTGCATTGAAAATTATTTTGTATCTGCTGGCGGCGGGAGGAATCCTTGCATGGTGTGCGTATTCGCGGCGGGAAAGCCGGAGCCGCCTGGGGAAGTATCTGCGCTCGCTTCCGGCGGAAGAAGTGCAGGAACTGGCAGACCGCGCCGATAACTCGTATGAACAGCTGGCATATCTTTCCGGCAAATGCGGACGGACTTATGAGTCCGCGGTGTTTTATCCGGCGCATCCGGACCGGATTGCAGACTGTTTCCGGCATTTGGGCTTGATTCTGGATGAGCCTCTGCCGGCAGAGGTGGCATCCCACATTGCAACGGTCTACCGGGCTATGGAGGATGAAACGCTGGTTGCATATACTCTCAACGGCAGGTATGAGGGGGAGAATGTGACGCTGATTGTGACTGTCCGTTCGAAAAAAGAGAGTCTTTCGGGTGCCTGCCTGCTGGACCCTGCAACCGGCAAACTGACAGCGGATGACTGGGTGCAGAATCCCGTAATTACCTTTTTCTGTATAAACCGGGGATTGATCGAGCGGATGAAATCTTGAAAAAAGTGCAGAGACTGCCATATTATGGAGAATGTTTTCTTCTGCCGGAATGCGACCGGTGCGGAACTTGAAATCTTGTCGTCAGCCCGCGGTGCTTACGACATTTTCAATAAAACATATAAGGAAAATATAAATGCCACAGGATTTCATTACAGATTTCCCGGGAACGCGCAGCGACTGGAACGGCTATGCGCGTTATGATTTCAAACTTGACGGCGTGAACTGCATCCTCGTGAAACCGAATGTGCCGGAGGCAGCAGGGCGGCCATGGTATCATCGGGCGCGTTTTTTCGGCGCGTTTCCCTTCGCGGACCTGGCTTTGCTGGAACGAGGCTGGTGCGTGACATCCACGGATGTCGCGGAACTGTATGGTTCCCCCGAAGCGGTGCGCAGGCTGAACCGCTTTTATGATTTCATGGTTTCCAGAGGCTATCATAAAGGGGCGGTGGTTGCCGGATACAGCCGCGGGGGGCTGATTACTTATAACTGGGCGGAGAAATATCCGGAAAAGGTCGCCTGTCTCTATCTTGACAATGCCGTCTGCGATTTCAAAAGCTGGCCGGGAGGGCAGGGGAAAGTCCGGCGCTATGAAGACGAGTGGCAGAGGTGCATGAAAGCTTACGGTTTTGCTTCAGAACAGGAGGCTTTGGATTACAAGGATAATCCGCTGGATCATCTGGATGTGATCGCGGAAGCGAAGATACCGGTTCTGCATGTGACGGCGATGAAGGATACCGTCGTCACCGCTGAAGAGAATGGCGAAATTGCGGTGAAGCGCCTGAAAGAACTCGGGGGAATCGTCGAAGTGATCCGCAAACCGGAAGCCGATCATCATCCGCATTGTCTGGAGAATCCCCAGCCGATTGTGGATTTCATAGAAAAATACCGGGATTTCCGCCGCAAAAAATAAATAAAAAAATATTTTTTTGCAAAAAGAATGCTTGCAAAGGCGGAAAAAGATGTTATAGTTATTGCTTCGTGCGTGTTTAGTCATGATTCGCGTCTTGACTGCATTCCAAAACTCGTGCGCGTGATGTGCCTCCTGAACAGGGGCGGAACCAGTAAGTAATGGAATAAAAATCTTAAATTTGAGGCTGCACTTATGAAAGTTAGGGCGTCCATCAAACGCAGGTGCGAATCCTGCCAGATAATCAAACGCAAAGGCACGGTTCGCGTTGTATGTTCACGCAATCCGCGTCACAAACAGAAACAAGGTTAAATCGGAGAACCCAAGAGACATGCCTAGAATCATAGGAGTTGACATCCCGGGGAACAAGCGCATCGAATACGCCCTCCGGTACATCTACGGAATCGGACCCGCTGTTGCAGCGGAACTTGTGAAACGCGCCAAAATCAAGCCTGGCACCAAAGCCAACCAGATAACAGACGAGAATATCGCCACCATCACAACGATGCTTCAGAATGAGTTCGTTGTCGAAGGCGACCTCAGACGTTCTCTCGCTCAGGATATCAGACGTCTTCAGGCGATCAACTGTTATCGCGGAACACGTCACCGCAAGAATCTGCCCTGCCGCGGACAGCGCACCCGTACCAATGCCCGCACAAGAAAAGGCAAGAAGATCACCGTCGGTGCCATCCGTGACAAAACGCAGAGAAAGATCGAGAAGAGCGGCAGCCCTGCTCCCGCCGCTCCCGCAGGCAAGAAATAAGCTGGCGGCATAATCTGTTATCAATCAACACAATCAACCGAAAGGCTTTGTAAATACCATGGCTGACGAAAAAAAGGAAACAGCTCCCGTCGTCGCTGAGAACGTGGAAGCTGCCGCCGCAGAGACTGCCAAGGCTCCTGCTGCGGATGTCAAGCGCAAGAAAGGCGGACGTTATGTTCCGTCCGGAATCGCTTTTATTCTGGCTACATTCAATAATACAAAAGTAACCTTCACCGACCTGCACGGCAATGTGCTCTGCTGGTCCACCTCCGGCAAAAACGGATTCAAAGGCTCGAGAAAAAGCACGGCTTATGCCGCTCAGGTCGTAGCTGCTGACGCCGCGAAAAAAGCCGAGGCTCTCGGTATGAAGGAAGTGGAAGTCCGGATCAACGGACCGGGCGCCGGAAGAGAATCCGCTGTCAGAGGCATTGCTTCCATCGGCATGGAAATCAATGCGATCAAGGACATCACTCCTGTTCCGCACAACGGATGCAGACCTCCGAAAAGACGCCGTGTCTGATGTGATGTATCCCGGGTATGGCTTGTCGCCGTGCCCGGTGTGATTAACCCCGGACTTTTAACCCGAAAATACTTGGAGGATTATACAAGATGGCTGCTGTATCCGGATTTCCGATGCCTCAATCCCTTGTGATGGAGGAACATACTGCTACAGACACTTATGCCAAGTTCATTGCGGCTCCCTTTCAGAGCGGTTTTGGACATACGATAGGCAATTCCCTTCGCAGGGTCTTGCTTTCATCTCTTGAGGGTTCTGCTATCTCTGCCGTAAGAATCGAAGGCGTTTCCCATGAGTTCACGACTCTTCCGAATGTCGCCGAGGATATTACGGAGATCATCCTGAACCTGAAAAAGGTCAAACTTAATCTTCACACGGATCCGCCGAAGACTCTTGAGATCAAGAAAAGTGTTGCAGGCCCTGTTACCGCCGGTGATATCATCACCGATGGGACCGTTGAAGTTCTCAACCCCGATCAAATCATCTGCACGCTTGACAAAGATGTTCCTTTCCGGGCGGAAATCGAAATCTCCAGAGGCAGAGGCTGGTGCCCCGCTGAAAAGAACAAACTCCCGACACATCCCTACGGAACGATTCTTGTCGATTGCCTTTTCAGCCCAGTGACTCATGTCCGTTATCAGGTCGGCGCCGCCCGCGTCGGTGAAGAAACGGAAATGGACAGCCTGACTCTTGAGATTTACACCGACGGAAGAATCTCTCCGAAGGATGCTCTTGAGAAAGCGGCGAAGATTCTGAAAGATCACCTCCGTCCCTTCCTCGGAAGCCAGATGACGGAAGATGATGCGCTTGCGGCGATCAGCGAAGAGGAGCAGAAACTGTTCCGCATTCTTTCTCAGGATGTCGAAGTGCTGGATCTCTCCGTGAGAGCCATGAACTGCTTGAACAACGCGAATATCAAGCTGCTTGGCGAACTCTGCATGAAGACGGAATCCCGTATGCTCAAGTTCCGCAACTTCGGTAAGAAGTCCCTTGACGAAATCAAGGAAAAGCTGTCTGAGAACAATCTGTCTCTCGGCATGACTTTCAGTGAAGAACTCAGTAATGCAATTCAGGCCGAAGCCGATCGTGCGAAGGCCGTTAAGAAAGAGGAGGCGTAATTGCTATGCGTCATCTTAGAAAAATAGCGAAACTCGGCCGCAACTCCGGCCATAGAAAGGCTTTGCTTGTCAATATGGCATGCAGCCTGATCGAACATGATCAGATCGAAACGACTGTGAACCGCGCGAAAGAGGTCCGCAGACTCGTAGACAGACTCATCACATACGGAAAAAAAGGCGGAGAGCACAATCGCCGTCTTGCAATTGCCAGAATCAAAGACAATACGCCCGCCGACAAGGCGCAGACCAAGAAAGCTGTCATTACGAAGCTGTTTGGTGATCTTGCCGTGCGTTTTGCCGAAAGAAACGGCGGTTACACCAGAATCATCCGTACCGGAAAACGCGTAGGCGATGCCGCGGATGCATGTATCCTTCAGTTTGTCGAAGCCGGTGCTCCCGCTTCCAAAAAGAAAGCCGTCGCTCCTGCCGAGGCGAAAGCAGAATCCTGCCCGGTTGAGGCGAAGCCGGAAGCTCCTGCCGAGGAAGTGAAAGCGGAAGCCTCTGCTGAAGACGCCAAGGCATAATCTGATTTTTCAGATCATTTCAAACCCTGTCATGGAAACATGGCGGGGTTTTTTGTTTTTCCATATGCCGCTTTGCCCGGACCTGCAAACGGGAGCCTGCTGGGAGATATGTTTTTTACGGGCATAAAAAAGACCGGATCGACAGAATTCCGATCCGGTCTTTGAAGACAGTTGCAGGGACGGTTATTGAGCGGCAACAACCTGGAGGTCGGCAAGTTTGACCTGCTGGCCGAGCTGCTGGCTGAGAGCCTTTTCGATGGCTTCATTGTTCATGTCATCCAGCTTGACGGCTACCATTTTGGAGCGGTCAATAGAATCAATGGAGGCATTGTTCATTGCTTTGACTTCCGCTTTTGTATAGTAGATGGTCTTGTTGCTGTAGTCGATTACAATAGCTACGACTCCGGGAATGATCCCGAAAAGGAGACCACAGCAGTCAAGGATCAGAACGGTCGGATCGACCTGAGTGGATGCCTGCTGTCCTTTACGTTCCGCATGAAAGAGTGTTCCACACGCTGTGAGCTGAAGCACGAGTACCCCGGCAAGAGCGACCAACATTGATTTTTTGAACATTTTTTGTTCTCCTTTTATTGTTTTTTGTGTTGTATAAAATAAAAGACCGATATTCTTTAAAGATAGCATTCTTTCGCCTCTTTTTCAAGAGTACAATGGGGAAATCACGAGACATCGGAGACTCTCCTGAAAATGCTGCGGAGTTTCAGAACTGCCGCTTTTCTGCTTGACTTTTGCTGTTCATGTGGTATAATGAACCTATCCCCCTTGAATTGACATTTTATTTTCGAGGGAGGGATTTTGTCATGACAGGAAATATCCGGCTTGCCGCCGCATTCTTCTGGCTTATCGTGAGCTGCCTCTGCTGGGCAGCCAACTATATTATTGCGCGTCTGATGATGACCCGGACTCATTTGACACCGTCTTCCGTGACATTCTGGCGGTATCTCGCCGCGGCTCTGATCATGTTCTGTGCCGGAATGGCAGTCTTCGGCTGGAAGCGCTTTTTTGCGATCCGGCGCCCGGACTGGCTTCCGATGCTGGGGCAGGGGGCGGTTATGTCTCTGGTCAGCCTGATGCTGCTGTGGTGCGAACGTTTCAATTCCGCGATGGATACGGCGATGGTGGATGCCGTGATTCCGGTCATGATCATGCTGGGGGGCGTATTTATCGGACAGAAGATCCGAATGGTTCAATTGATCGGCATGATGATCAGTCTAAGCGGATGCCTGTTCGTCATCCGTGTCGTCACGCCGGACGGGTTCCGGCTTTCTCAGCTTCACTGGTCGGACCTTCTGATTCTCGGTTCCGCAGGAAGCTGGGCGTTGTATGTTTTGTGGGGACGCGGGATTGTCAGGCGTGTGCCGAGCCTTGTTTATACGAGCTGGACTCTGCTGTCGTGTACTGCGGCAGTCGGGATTTATTCTTTGCTGGACGGACGGATGCTTTCCCTGCCGCAGACCTCCGAAGGATGGTGGCTGCTTGTCTGGATGATTCTTTTTCCGACAATCGGCGCGTTCTGGGCGTGGAATCAGGCGTCCGGTGTACTGGCTCTGCCGATCCGGAATATTTCACAATATCTGATTCCGGTTTCGGCGGTCGTCATGGCGCACTTCATGCTCTCGGAACCTCTTTCCGCATTCCAGATCCTCGGCATTTTCCTGATTGCCTGCGGTGTGGCGATGGACCCGACAATTTCCGCCCGGCTGAAGAACTGGTGCGGGCATTTTCTGCACCATGTGCATTCCGGCGGGGAGTGAACCCGCGCCGGAATACCGGTTGTCTGCTGAATTCAGTTTATGCAGGGAGTTATTTTTTCGATCGGGATGGGCAGGGTCCGTTTCAATTCCAGCGCCTCGATCGCCTTCTGCGCCAGGTAGGTGGCACGGAATCCGGCGAGTTCATCGCACGGTGACGGAGCGTCGTTCTGAATTGATTTCACAAATGCATCCAGCATGGCATAATGCCCTTTGTCCACGAGGAAAGGAGAGGCGGTTTCCAGTATTTTACTGTTGCTGGAGCTGCTGACGTGCCGTCTGTATTTTTCCTGATAAGCGGCAAATCCTTCCGCTTTTCCTGCAAAGGGATCATACTGCATCGGGAAATACTCCGGTGCGTTCTGCGGCATGCCGTAATAATTGTTTTCGACAAAGAACAGGGAGCGGAACAGTGCCGCATTGTGCGTGACTTCATACAGCTCTTTCGGGAAATCAAAAGTTCCGGAACAGGAGAAGTCAAGAGTCATGCCGGCGCCGCCGTCGAAACGCAGATGAATTCCGTGTGACAGGCGTGATGAACCCCACGCCGTGATTTCGCTGGGCAGTTGAGGCGCAAAGAACCAGCATGCGAGATCCAGCCAGTGAACGCTCTCTCCGATGATCTCTCCGCCGCCGGAAAGCGGGTCCAGATGTCCCAGTCCGTAGGACGAGCTTTCATCCTGAATCCGGATCAGCAGATGCGGGAGATTTTCTTCCGGAAGCGGCTCTCGCTGTTTTTCGATGTAGCGCCACGGATTATGCACTGGGGTTTCCGCATGGGCGAGCCATTTTCTGCGCAGCGCCTGCATTGCGGGCGACATCCTGCGGTTGAGGTCGACGCAAAGTTTGACGCCGTTCCGCCGGACGGCTCTCATGATGAGATAAGCCTCTTTGTCATGCATCGCCATCGGTTTTTCGCAGAAGATATGCTTGCCCGCCTTTGCCGCCGCTTCAATGATGGGCAGATGCGCTTCATGTGTCGTGGCGATTTTGATGAAATCGACTTCAGGATCGTTGACGACTTCCATGAAATCGGTTGTTGTTTCAGGGACGTGAAACTGTTCCGCCGCATTTTCTGCATTGTCCGGATTCACATCGCACGCCCATTTCAATGTAATGTCC
>DXVA01000004.1:37788-42485 GCA_019408975.1 Lentisphaeria bacterium
ATTTGGAAAATCCTGGCTCCGGGCGAACTTGCCGCATCCGATCTGGGCGGCAGTTAGGGGTCTTTTCATAAATCCTCCTTCTGGCATTTTCAAACTGAAATCTCTCTCGTCATTCATAAAAACTGTGAACGGGACAGGCGAAAATGAAAGAGAAAGCGGATCGCGTATGATTCCCGTCGGTTATGTCGATACCGCGTTTCCCGTTTTTCATCACCTTTTACCCTGTCCACATCCTCATTTATTAGAAACTGTTATAATTATAGCTGGAAAATCAGAAAAAGGAATACGCAGTCTTTTTGATTTTATCCGTATTTGCCCGATTCGTTTAAACATCATCCTGAATTTTCGGTCTTGCCCAGCCAGTGCGGAAATGCTGGTTGACGCAGGCGAAAATCCCCGTTACATCGGGCTGCTCATTATAAAGAAATACATTTTGACGGAAAGATTGGATGGAATCTTTCATTATGACTTCTGCCGGAAAAATCGAAAATCAAGGAAGAACCTGACGGGAAAAATTCGAAGAAATAAAAAAAACGCCATATTTTCCGTGATTTGGAAAATATGGCGGAAGCGACGGGACTCGAACCCGCAACATCCACCGTGACAGGGTGGCACTCTAACCAATTGAGCTACGCCTCCGCATCTCTCATGATGCCCTTAATGTATGTCATGATTTCGATATTTCAAGCCGGATTCTGAAAAAACTTCGATTTTTTTCATATTTCAAGGAAAATCTTCCTGTTTTTATGTTGAATAAATGGCTGTTTGATACTAAAGTTATAGTTTATGGAGATTTTCGATGGCTAGACACAGACTCAAAAAACGGGATACGCATGGTCCAAGGACCTTTTACGATGTCCGGCTTGACCTGCACGGCATGTTTTCCGAAGATGCCATGCGGAAAGTGGAAAGAACAATTGCAGCCAATCCGGGATGCAGCATCCTGGTGATCCACGGTCATGGAAGCGGTGTTCTTCGGAATGCGGTCCGGGGCGCGCTTCAGGCGCATCGCCTGCCGATGGTCCGGGACTATGTTTTCGGTGAGGACATCAATGCTCCGGGGCTCGACGGCGTTACTGTTGTTTATACTTGAACAGGGAAGGAAAATGAAATGAACGATGATTCTTTATGTGCCAACATTCAGGAACTGGTGAGCGTTATGAAAAAACTGCGCGCGCCGGACGGTTGTCCGTGGGATCGCAAGCAGACGCATGAATCGCTGATGCCTTTCATCATGGAGGAGTGCGGCGAGTTTCTTGACGCCGTCGCGGCAGAGGATGACGCCAACATGCGCGAGGAACTCGGGGATGTTCTCATGCACATTGTCCTGCACTCCGTCATGGCGGAGGAGCGCGGCAAGTTCACTTTTACGGATGTCGTGCATGATATCGCAGCAAAGATGAAACACCGGCACCCGCATGTGTTTTCCGATGAGAAAGTCAATGACGCGGAAGAAGTCGTCGGACTCTGGGAAAAGGTCAAGGCGCAGGAAAAGAACCATGCTCCCGACAAGAAGACATCGGCTCTGGACGGGGTTCCCATGCACTGCCCGGCTCTGATTCAGGCGGAGAAGCTCCAGAAAAAAGCCGCAAAGCTCGGTTTCGACTGGTCGAGGCAGGAGGAAATCGTCGATAAGATTCAGGAGGAGCTGAACGAACTCAAAGAAGCCATGAAGTCCGGGGATGATGCGCATATCGACGAAGAACTCGGCGATCTTTTCTTCGCTGCCAGCAATCTTTCCCGTTTCCGCAAACGCCGGTCGGGAGAACTTCTGCTTGCCGCCGCGAATAAAAAGTTCAAGACCCGTTTCATGTTCATGGAAAAGGAACTTGCAGCGCAGGGGAAGAAGTTCGAAGACTGCAATATCGACGAACTTGAGGCTCTCTGGCAGAAAGCCAAAGGGAAGTAAACAAGCGGGGAACGGGGCTACTTCAAGGATGTTTCGAACAGCGGAGCTTTGCTTTTGAAAAATTCATAATAAATTCTGGCATTTTCCAGTTCCTGCCATTCCCTGGAGACGACGGGATCGGAATCCAGGTCGTAAATGCGGGCTCCGCGGATCGAAAGCAGAAACGGGGAATGGGTCGCGATAATGAACTGGTCGTTGCAGAGAACGGATTGTTCCAGGAAGCGGGCCAGTTCTATCTGGCGCGCCGGGGCAAGGCTGTTTTCCGGTTCATCGAGCAGATACAGGCCGTCGGTTCCGATTGTTTCCGTGAAATACTGAAACGCGCTTTCCCCGTTTGAACGAGTTTTCATATTGTCCTCCACACGCTTTGCGACGAAACGGGAAAGCGTCTTGCGGTGTGCGTCGCAGTAATCCGAAAAAAGCGGAAGGTCGTCCAGTGAATTCATCCGGCAGGAACCGCTCTTTTTCTGCCGGTAATTCTTGATTTCCGTTTCCCGTTTCCAGTCGATTCCTTCGTTTTTCCTGCGTCGTTTCAATATCATCTGAAACACATCGTCGCTTGCAATGAACCTGCTTCCCGAAGGAGGCGCGATGGTGTCGCCGCATTCGTCTTCCGCAAAAGCGGCGGTGCAGTTTTCAACAAACTGATCGAAGAAGGCGGAATTGTTGAACGGGGCATTTCTTGCAAGCTTCAGCTTCTGCGCAATTGCATTCAGTATCGTGGTCTTGCCGCTGCCGTTGCCGCCGTATAGAATCGTGACGGGAGAGAAAGACAATGCGGGAACACGCCCTTTGAACAGTCCGAACGGATACCGTGTCGTGTAACAGGTCATCTGTGCGCGTTGGGAAGTGAAAAAACTGAATTCCGTGTCTTCCGACGGCAGTGAAAAATATTCCAGATACACCTGCATGAAAAAACTCCTCTGAAGATCAATATATTTTCCGGACGGGAAAAGTCAAGGAGCCCTTTCCGTATGAAAAAGAAAATATCAGGGGCATCCGTTCATGATATGTGCGTCGAGGAGCGAGGCGGCTTTTCCGTAATCCCGTTCAAGGACTGCATCGACAAGTTTCAGGCGTTCTTTGGAAAGAGCGGACTGTTTTTCATCATAATTGCGGTAACTGCGGTAAGGAAGTGTCTGCGTGAACAACTGCCGGAGGATTGATTTCACATAACGGTTGGCACAGTGTTCCGAGATCAGCGCATGAAGTTTTGCATCGGCGTCCAGAGAGTTTTTGCGCATTTCCTCCAGAGTTCCTTTTTTCCGGAGAAGGAGTTTGAGTTCCGCCAGTTTTTTCTCGGGAATACGGTCAATGGAGCTCTCCAGCGCGATCCGCTCCAGACGACTCCGGCATTCAAACAGTTCACGGATCGCCTGTGAATCGAGATCGCAGACCTGGCAGCCCCGTTTCGGCAGAGGCTGGACGAGTCCTTCCCCCATCAGTTTTGAGATTGCGTCGCGTACCGGAGTCCGGCTGATTCCGAATTCAGCGCAGAGCATCTCCTCCGTCAGGCGCGCTCCCGCAGGATATTTGCCGGAAATGATCTTTTTCACCAGTTTGTTGTATGCCTGTTCGGACAATGATATTTTTTTCAGCATCGGCAAATCCTCCGAAAATATGGAAATGGGTTTGACAAATCATCTTTTAAAGTATACTGTATACAATAATTCTGATTTCTGAATATGCAAGTTTGAATATGAAAATAACCTAAAAGGAATTATTTCAGGAGTAGAAAAATGAGAAGTTCATGGAGCGACTTCACCGTCCCGGACAGGGAAGTCTATCAACCGTTTCAGATTCATTCCTATGCGGACGGCTCCGATGAGAACCAGACGCTTTACCTGACGGTGCCGAAAGCAGGAAAGAATGTTCCTCTCGTCATATTTTTTCACGGCGGCGGCATGACCGGAGGCGAAAGAGAATGTCCAGCGCAGATTTACAACGGCGAATATGCCGTGGCGGAACCTCGCTATCGTCTTTCGCCCGCAGCAAAAGCCCCGGCGCAGATCGAGGACGCGGCACGAGCCGTCGCATGGTGTTTTGAACATGCGGGGGAATACGGCATCGACCGGAACAGGATTTTTGTCGGGGGAATGTCGGCGGGGGCGTATCTCGCGGCAATTGCGGTCATGAACCCGAAGTTTCTCGCGCCATACGGGCTGCATTACAGAGAGATTGCCGGACTCCTGCTGATCAGCGGGCAGATGACGACGCATTTTCACATCAAGGCCGATCTGGGGCGCGACAACGGGCCTTGCAATCCGCTGGTTGACGAATATGCGCCGCTGGGAAATCTTGCAGCCGACCTCCCGCCGGTTCTGATGGTTACGGGTGAATCCGGGCTTGATATGCCGGCGCGCCCGGAGGAGAATGCGTTCATGGCGGCAAGCCTGAGAGCGATCGGACATAAGCATGTCCGCTGTTATTCGCTTCCCGGGCATCATCACGGAGCCGCATTTGAAAGCTGCGATTTTCTCGTCATGACTTTTATCAATGAAGTTCTCAACAATAAAAAAGGAATCACGCAATGAGTGAATTTTCAGATCTCGGGGTGTTTGAAAAAATCAGACAGGGAAAAACAATCCGCGTATGTGCATTCGGGTCGTCCAATACGCAACGGTTCGACACCGGAATGCACTGGTTCGACTATGTGGAATTCGGATTCAAGAATACGTTCGGCGGAAGTGTCGGGCAGTTCATCAATACGGGAATCAACGGCAATACGTCCAGTCAGATGCTGGAGCGTTTCGACCGGGATGTCGCTCCCTATGCACCTGATCTGACG
>DXVA01000040.1:0-10398 GCA_019408975.1 Lentisphaeria bacterium
GTTATTATTTCCTTGATCCGTGGGGACGACGTTACAATATTGCACTTGATACGGGATATGACGGAAAAGTCAATTTAGGAAACTGTAAGGATAAAGCCGGAGGCACTGAAAATTTTGGCGGCGAACCCGCTAAAAAAGGAAGTGCGGACAATTACCTCATGGGAAAAGTTTTTGTATTCTCCTACGGTTACAAAGGACCGGCTGAGAATATCAATGACGCACAAAAGAACTACATCACCTCCTGGAAGACAAGTAAATAACTTTTGCCATGTCTTCTGAATCCATCACCTTTGCGCCGATCGGAACGGTTCATTGCGAATTCAAATACCGTTTCGAGACGGCGCGGCAGGGAGTATTTGCGCACAATCGCGGGTACATCGAACTCCTGCCTCACCGCAATTATGAACAGGCGCTGGAAGACCTCGACGGTTTTGAACGCATCTGGGTCATTTTCACTTTCCATCTCAATCACGACTGGAAACCGAAAGTGACTCCGCCGGTCGTGCCCGGACAGCGTCGTTTCGGTGTCTTTGCCACACGTGCGCCCTACCGTCCGAATCCCATCGGCATCAGCTGCGTGGAACTGGAAAAAGTGGAAGGTTTGCGTGTTTGCATCCGGAATTTCGACATGCTGGATCAGACACCCGTTCTCGACATCAAGCCCTACATCCCCGAAGCGGATGCTTTTCCTGCGTCGCGGGCGGGCTGGCGCGACGAAATCCTCAGAGAGGAATATACGATTCAGATCGAAGACACGGCACGGGAGAAAATGGCTTTCATTCACACGCTCTGCGGTTTGGATATGGAAAATTTCTGCAAGGTGCAGCTGATCCGCGAACCTACCGCAAAGGAACGGAAGCGCGTGGAGCCGTATCGCGGCGGGCTCTGGACCATCGGCTGCCGTACATGGCGGATCGTATTCCGTGTAAAGGGAAAAACCGTGGAAATCCCGGACGTTTTCTCGAACTACTCTCTGGAAGAACTCTCCGCGGGGCAGCCGGACCCTTACCGCGACAAAGAATTTCACAGGCGCTTTCAGGAGAAATACCCGATATGAGAAAAACCGTATATCTTGCCTCACGGCGCGGCTTCTGTTCCGGCGTGGAACGCGCCCTGAAAATGGTTGGCGAAGCACTGAAACAGGGTCCCCTCCCCGTCTATGTCCTGCATGAGATCGTCCACAACGAGCATGTGGTGGAACAGCTGAAAGCGCGCGGCGTAAGATTCATCAACGAACCCGAAGAAGCCGGAAGCGGAACTCTGATTTTCAGTGCGCACGGAGTTTCCCGCGAGATTGAAACACGTGCGGAAAAACCCGGAATCCATCTGATCGACGCCACCTGCCCGATCGTGAAGTCACTGCATCGCAAAGCCGAGGATTTTGCCGCGCGAGGCTTCCGTATTCTCCTGTTCGGGAAAAAAGGGCACCGTGAAATCGAGGGAGTCCTCGGGCGCATTTCTTCGGAAGTCACCGTTCTGGACTCGGAAAAAGCGGTTCATGATTTTCTCGCCTCGCTGTCTGTGGAAGAACGGAAAAACAGCCGTTTTGCATGTCTCTCGCAAACCACCCTCAACGCGGATGACGTCGCGGGAATGCGTGCGCTGCTTGCCGCCTCGCTGAATCATCTGGAAGTCGATGCGGATGTCTGTTTTGCGACACGCGACCGGCAGAATGCAGTCAAGGAACTGGCTGAAAAGTGCGAATTCATCATTATCGTAGGTTCCGCCGGAAGTTCCAATTCAAAGCGTCTCTGCGAAACCGCCGCCTCCTGCGGTGCGAGGGCGATTCTGCTTTCCGATCCTCAAAAATTCGATGTGTCACTACTTGAGGGAGTCGCGACAGTCGGCGTAAGTTCCGGCGCATCCGCCCCCGAAGAACTGGTCTCCGAACTGCTGGAAATCCTCAAACGGCAAAAGTTTGAATTAGTTAAGAGTTAAGAGTTAAGAGTTAAGAGTTAAGAGTTAAGAGTTAAGAGTTGGGAGTTAAGAGTTGGGAGTTAAGAGTTGGGAGTTGCGGGGGGATTAGTACATTTGGCACAGGCAAAAAATGGTTTCTCTTTTTTAGTCGCAGCCCTGCAAAATATCAATCTTTTTTATCTGGAATGCGCACCAGAAACCAGTAGATATTCCGGATGTCTCAAAATTTCCCCAACTCTTAACTCTTAACTCTTAACTCATTCCCCGTCCGATGAATCCGCGGATTTCTTCTTCGGCTTTTTCGCTGATGGGGAGCAGATAAAGAAGCAGCTTCGCGCGGGATGCTCCCACATAGAAGTCGCGCCTGCTGAATCCCGGCGTGCCGGTAACGGGAAGATCCGTCAGGAGAATATGATCCGATTCCAGTCCTTTGAATGCGTGGATTGCCCCGCCCCAGATACATTCTCCGTTCCGCCATTTTTCCAGCGTCCGGATCAGTTCCTGAATCGAACATTCTGCACCGCTCCGAATATGGCATTCACCCAGCAGAGGCGTATGCAGTTTCGCGGCAAGCAGAGGAAGCGAACAGCGTGAATCGGTATGATCCCACGGGGAAAGAACCGCAATATTGGCAGGGGAAATGCCGGAACGCAGCAGTTCGTCGATCCGCCACGCGAGAAACTCCGCACGGGTTTCCGCGTCCGCAATCGCCGGATAAACTTCCGGGCGGCGATAACTGATATCATGAACGGCTGTCTTTTCCAGCGTCCCGTTCATACGCTGGCACATTTCCGCGATCTCCCGCGTATTGCGGCAGTTCTCCCGCAGTTCAAACAGGGTAAAACCTTCAAAATCATTGTCCAGGCTGTTTTCGAAAATCTTCTGGTTCGGGTCCCCGAAACAGTAGAGTTTGGATTGTTCGGGGTCACGGAGCAGTCCCGCGAGAGCCGGCGCCCACAACGGATCGAAATCCTGCGCCTCGTCGATATAGACCGCATCATAACAGGCGGTTTCGGGGTGCTCCTCCAGGAGCGGCGGCAGTTCATCCAGCCAGAAACGCTTCCTGATCTCCTCCGAAGCAGATTCCGGCGGGACTTTCATTTCGGGAGCCAGTTTTCCCAGCAGTTCCGCGCAAAGAGCCTGAAAAGTCGTGATCTCCAGATTGTCCAGCGTATTTTCAATGGAAAAATATGCGGCAAGGACCGGGCTGTAACTCAAAAGCAGAACCCTGCCCTTCTTCTCCGCAAGCTGCTGCGCCTCATTCATCGCCGCCCAGCGGGCAAGCATGGTCTTGCCGGAACCGGCGGGACCGAACACCATGACGCGGCGGTTGCGCGTAAGACTCGAAAGCAGACGGATCTGCTCCTGCGTGAGCTGGTCCAGAAGATGTGAATAATAGGTGTCGGTGAAAGCGCGGTAAGGCTCCAGTGTGTAATTATCCTCCAGAAAACGGACGACGGCATCCATCTCCTTCCGATTGAAGGCAGCGCGGCGTATCTCCACCAGATCGTGATCCCCGAACAGCGTCAAAGTGTGTTCCAGATGCCTCGCAAGAGAACGGTTCCGGACATCCCGCACCAGATCGTAACCCGTCATGATGATATCGGGGTCCTGCGACGAGGGCGCCGCGTTCTCCCCCGGAATCCGGCGCGCGTTCGGAAACACAACAATGCTGCCGAACAGCCCGGGGAAAGATTTGTGCATGTAATCCTGTATCTTCCGTTTCAGCTCGAAACGTGTCGCCCGCGCCTGCGAAAACGGGTTTCCCTCCCTGACACGGCGGCACTCGGGATCGAAATACCAGACGCCGTTACGCAGTCCGTAGCTCTCGCTCGCCTTGACCTCAAGGACAAGCACGCCGCAGCGGGGAATCACCACCACGAAATCCGCTTCGTGTTCGATCAGTTCATCCGTCCGGCGCGTGAATTCGAAACTGTAACGCACGACCCAGTTGTCCGGCAGCAGGTCGCGCAGAAAAATATAGAGTTCTTTCTCCGTCTGCCGCCCGCGGTCCAGCTCCGGATTGCCGGTCTTGCGGAACGGCGGCGCTTTGTCAATGTGGTGGCTGAACTCCGGAATCATGCGTGCCATAAAGGGAAAACTCCTTGATCGTGTTGTATTCCGGTCGCGGCGAAGGACAGGAAGGATGCAAAGGACAGGAAGGACATCGGGTTACTGTTCGTTATTGGTGAAATTGACAATGTCGTCGCCCTGACCGAAGTTTTCATAGTGGGTAATATTTTCAAGTTTCGTTCCCTGATTAATCGGCTCCGCCTTATCTCCGATATATCCATCCTCACCGACAGACCCCAGGTCGAATGACCCGGTGTTGAATTTGCCGGGACAACGGTAAATCAGCGGATTGCCTTTGGCGTCAATGACATAACCGTAAAAAATACTTTCACTCACAGGTATCTGCTTGACAAATGTCTTCTTAAAGTCTTCATCAAAATATTGCCAGATGTTATTGGTCAAAACTCTTGTTTTCTTATCGTTATCAGCTACATCTGCTGCAAGAGTCAAGTCTACCATGTCCATTGTAAACAACCTGGGTTTTTCCCCTGAATTCGGGTAATAACCGTATTTTGATTTGTATTGTTCCAGTGCGATTTCGATCATTTTGATGAGTGCCTGATTCTTGGATTCATGGGCTTTCCCGAAAGCAAGTTTGGTGACGCCGAGGGAGATTCCCGCAAGAATGGCGAGGATTGCGATTGCCGTGAGGATTTCCACAAGAGTGAACGGATTTCTTTTTTTCATGGTGATTCCTTTGATTTTTCCGCTTTTTTTTCTGTTTTTTCACTATTATAACACAAGATAGTTGGAATGCAATCATTTTTTTATTTGAAATTGCAGGGAACATGGTTTATTATTCAGTGTTCAAAGGTCCGTGTACCCGGATCGGCTAACAATTTTAAGTTTTTTTGAAGGATTAGTAAAGATGGACTCAGAAAAATGCCCTTGTATGTCAGGCAAAACTTATGCGGAATGCTGTGAACCCGTAATCAAAGGGACACGCAAGGCCGCGACACCGGAAGAACTCATGCGTTCCAGATACTCCGCGTATGCAAAGGCGGAGATCGATCATATCATCGATTCCACGCACAAGACTCAGCGGGACAACAATGACCGCGAGGAAATCCGCAAGTGGGCGGAAAAATCCCAGTGGAACGGGCTTGAAATCCTCCGTACCGAAGCGGGAGGACCGCAGGACGACACCGGTATTGTCGAATTCATCGCCCGTTACAGCGACCGTGGCGTAAATCTGGAACACCATGAAATCGCCGAATTCAGAAAAGAGAACGGCGAATGGTTCTTTTATGACGGAAAAATGGTTCCGCAGGCTCCCTACGTCAGGAGCAGTGAAAAGGTCGGCAGGAACGATCCATGCCCCTGCGGAAGCGGTAAAAAATATAAAAAATGCTGCGGAAAGTGAGTCGGCAAAATGATTTACGATGATATCAGCAATGCTTCCACCTACAAGTTCGGACCCGCCTTCGTAAAGGCAATCGGCTTCATCAGGAGCCTGAATGCGGACACTCCTCCGGGACCGTGTTCCATTGATGGAGACCGGATCACGGCAAACGTCATGACCTATGATACTGCCGATGCGGCTCCCGACCGTCTGGAGGTTCACCGGAAGTATGTTGATATTCAGGCGGTGCTCTGCGGAAATGAGGCTCTGTATGCCTGTTCCTGCGGAGGGCTCCCCATTCACACTTCTTATAATGAGAAGAATGACTGCGGCTTTCTTGCGCCGTCCGCCGACAAGGCGCTGGTCAAACTGGATCTGGTTCCGGGAAATTTCGCGGTCTTTTTCCCGCAGGACGCCCATATGGGCAGAGGTGCGGGAAGAACCGGCGCGCAAACCATCAAAAAGGTGGTTGTGAAGATCGCCGTGGAGCTGTTCTGAGCCGTCGGCACAAGTTTGAACATGGAGGCTTTCCGGCGGACTGCCTTCATGTTTCTTCTGTTTTTACGAGGTATCTATGAGTCTTGAAGTCCTTACGCCGGATATCGGCGAAATTCCGGTATTCCCCGTCACAAAACCCGATCTTTACGACTGGAAGGACGGGGTGCTGGTCCGCACCCCGAACTGGCTGGGAGACATCGTCATGACTCTTCCGGCAATGATGCAGCTCCGCAGAATCGTCCCGGAAAAATGCGGTATCTTCGTTGCCTGCCCGAAAGGGCTTGCACCCGTTTTCCACGCACTGCCGGATCTCGTGGACAAGGTTGTCGAACTTCGTGACGCCCACCGTTTCCCGACATGGGCGGAAATGAGTGAAATCCGTGCGCTGTATGCGGGAGTCGGCATCCTGTTCAACAACTCATTCCGGGACGCCCTCTGGATGAAAGCAGCGCGGATTCCCCGGCTCTACGGAGCCGCCGCCCGCAACCGTTCCTGGCTTCTGACCCGGGCTTTTCAATTCCCGAAACGGCAGGACCGCGTATTGAACCGCCCTCACCATGCCGCAAAATATCTTTCGATGTCCATGGCGCTGGGCGCCCCTGCATGGGACGGTTCGCTCCCGGAATTCCGGATTCCGTATGAACCGGAATGCGCCTCGGACGCTGTCCGCAAAGCAGTGGAATCGGAACACGTTCTCGCCGTCGCGCCCGGTGCGGCTTACGGAGCCGCCAAACGCTGGGATACGGAACGCTTTCAGGAGGTCTGCCGCTGGTGGCTGGAAGAAAAAAAAGGATACGTCGTCGTATTGTCCGCCAGAAATGAAGCGGAACTCGCATCGGCGGCGGTCAGAGGGCTTTCCGGCGATCATGTCATTGACCTCGCAGGGAAAACAACCCTGATCGAGCTGATGAAGATTCTCCAGAATGCTGAAATGTGCATTGCGAACGACAGCGGCAATATGCATCTTTCCGCCGCCCTGGGGGGGAAAGGCGTTGCACCGTTCGGTCCGACCGATCCGGCGGCAACCTCCCCGATTTCCGCAAAATGGCGCATTCTTTTCAATCAGCAGGAATGCGCCCCCTGCTTCAAACGGACCTGCCCGAACGGTTCCAAAAAATGCCTGACATGTATCGCCGCGCAGGATGTCATAGCCCGGATTCAGTCCCTGCTCAACGAATGACATTTCCGATGCAGGGATTTCCGCGGACACCCGCGGCGGCGGTCAGGAGGAGAGAAAACGGATCGCCTCCGGAAGCTGGCTGAAAGTGTAGATGATGTAATCCGGCTCGGCGCCCATGTTGCGCTGTTCCCCCTGATTCGATTTGAAAAAGACCGTCTTAATGCCGAGATGATGCGCGCCGAATACATCACGGTACATATCGTTGCCGATGAAAAGCACCTCCGACGGAGCCAGATTCATTTTATCCAGCGTTTTTTCAAACATGCGCGGGTCCGGTTTCCTGTAACCGAGATCGCTGGAAATAAGAACCGGGTCAAAATACTCCAGCAGACCGACGGAACGCAGTTCGGGAATCGCCCAGACACTCTGCCCGTCGGAAAGCGCCGCCATCCGGTAGTGTCCGCGCAGTGCGGAAAGCACTCTCAACACGTCCGGGTACAATTGCAGTTTGAAACGGGACGCCGCGCGGTAGGCTTCCGCCAGAAACCCGGGCAATGCCTGAAGCTTCTCCTTCGGCATGGAAAAAGTGTAGTCCGTCCCGTAAAGCTCTATGATCTCTCTGAATACTCCGACGGCATCGAATTCCGGGAATTCTTCGCCGCCGCACCGCCGCTGTCTTTTGTTGATCTCAAAATAAAGCCGCCGGACCTCGTCCGCGCTGAGCGCGATCCCCTGATAATCCAGCAGATTCGCCATGATGCGGTAAATCTCGTCATACCCCTCGTTCGTCAGAATATCGGTTACGGTTCCGTTGATGTCGAAAATCAGCCCTTTGATCATATCGTCCACCTCCTCAGACATTGTTTCGCCTCCTGAACCAGCTGCCGTTTGTATTCAGCGCAAAGCCAGTCATTGCGGGCAATCCTCAGGAGCGTGATTCCCATATAAAACGGAACTCTGCGCGTAATGGAACGGAACGTCTGTTCCCGGTCGGGGAAATGGCACGAATATTCCCACAGAAAATGACCGATGAAAGGTTCTGCGGCATACTTGTTCCCCGTATTCTGAAGGAAAAAGTGCATCAGTTCTCCGGCAATGCGCCCCGTGTCGAACAGCCGGTCCGCACGCCGCGTCCGCTCCAGATCGAAGGTACGCACGCAAAGCCCGTCTCCGAACAGAAAATTATCCGGCGTGGCGTCGCCGTGAACCCATACCTGTCGGTCCTCCCACATTTTCGACTGCTCCCGCCAACGGTCGCGCAGCCAACAGAGTTCCCCCGCCTCCTCACGGCTGATCCCGTGCAGAGCCGACAGACGGCCGGTCAGGCTGTCCATATACGAACAGGTCTCATTGAAATCGACCTTGTCGTCTCCTGCGGTGCAGTTGTGGAATCTGGAAAGAAAATATGCCAGCCCCGTCAGTTTGGAATACAGCAGGGCGTCATCCCCCGTATGGATGGCGCGTAGAATGACATTGCTCATCAGTTCGCCTTCGCAGAACTCCACGACCAGCAGTTTATTCAGCGAAAGATTGCGCCCGAGAGGGCGCGCGATATAATGCGGGCACCTGGTAAAACCGTAGTCACGCATCATGCGGAGATTATGATATTCCCGCTCCAGCCGCCGCGCCGCAGCCTCATGATCACGGATTCGCGCGGACAGGAAAAATTTGCCGATCACTTTCGTGCCGCTGTGCTTCTCTTCATAAAGATACACGTCGTTGGAAGCGTTCAATTCAAAGACGCGATAGGTCAAATGACCGGAATAGCCGCTGATTTTAGGCTGAATCTCATATTTGAGATAATCATAAAGCGGATCGTGTTCAGGCAGATGCCCCAGATACTTTTTGCACATTTCTTCTCCCCCCGTTTATTCAATCGTTCCCCCGATTCCTGTAATCTACCTCACGCACAGTCATATTGCAACCGCCATTCCATACAAAAAACAAAAGAAGATACAACGGAAACGAAACAAAAGGCATTTTCCGCCGAAAATATGAAACAATCCGTCCGCAGGCGCCGGAATGCAGCAGAAAACCGGATTTTTCTCAAAAAGAACCTGTTTAAGGGCTTGCAATGACAGAGCCGGAGATTATGTTTACTGACAGTTCCAAATTCAAGAAGGGAGAATGAATCATGGAAAACGACAAAAAAGAACCGTTCAAACACGCAAAACTGCAACAATGGCTTTTCGTCATCATCTGCGCAATCCTCCTGATTTTCATTGGAGCAATTACAGCCTGATTTGAGCGCAAAACAGCCTGTTCAAAAAAAGTGTATAAAAATATTCCGGCGTCTTGTTTTCTGTAACCTGCTCTTTGCCAGCAGTTAATATGATGCCAGAACTTATTTTGAATACCTTGTAACAAAAAAAACGGTTGTTTTTCTTTGAGCGGGCTGTAAAGTAAGCCACATGTCGCAGGAAATACGGAACTAAATAAAGTCTTGGACTCATGAAAGGTTTGACAAGATTACTTGGTTTCATCAAACCGTATTGGGGACTTTGCGTCGTATCAGGCATAAGTCTTTTAATCTTCACGGCGCTCGGTATGCCGATGCCGTGGATTCTGAAACTGATCATCGACAGGGCTCTCGGCAGTTCCAATCTCGGGCTGTTGTGTCTTCTTCTCGGCGGAATCCTTGTCATTTACATTCTCCGCGAGATTTTTTTCTACATCAGCCACTATCTGTTTTACTACACGGGAAACCGGATTCTGTTCGGTGTGCGCGTAAAACTCTTCAAGCACCTCCAGAGCCTCTCTCTGCGTTTTTATCAGGAATACCGCACGGGAAAACTGATTTCCAACATCCTGACTGACGTTTCCATGCTCAACGGCATGATCAGCACGGTTCTCGTGAACCTCGTCATTCACCTGTTCACGATCACGTGCATCATCATCGCGCTGATCGCCATGAGCCCGAAACTTTCGCTGATCTGCCTGATCCTCGTGCCGCTTCAAACTCTGAATTTCACCTATTTCCGGCGATCCATGAAAAAAGTCGCCATGAATCTCCGGGAACGGATGTCGGAAGTTTCGGCGAGCCTCGCGGAAACGATCAACGGAATCAAAGTCGTCAAGTCCTTCGGCAAGGAACGCACGGAAAGCCGCGAGTTTGCAGAGATGCTCCGCCCCACATTCGACGCCTCGCTTTCCCTCAATATGAAAGGCGTTTACACGTGGATGATCGCCGAAGGCATCAACATCACCTGCATCATCCTCGCACTCGGCTGGGGCGGGCTCATGACGGTCAAGGGGGAAATGAGCATCGGCGACCTTGTGGCGTATTACACGTATCTTACGATGCTGACCGGGCCGCTGAACCAGTTGAGCGGGCTCTCCTCCGCAATCTCCGACGGCATGACCAGCATCGACCGCATCGGCGTGCTGTTCGACTCCATTCCGGAAATCAAGGAATCGGAATCGCCGCGCGAACTGGAATTTGCAAAGG
>DXVA01000040.1:10408-13164 GCA_019408975.1 Lentisphaeria bacterium
TTGCAAAGGGGAAACTCAAATTCTCGAACGTCAGCTTCGGCTATACTCCGAACAAACCGGTTCTGCGGGATTTCTCGCTTGAAGTGGAGCCGGGACTCAAAGTCGCGCTCGTCGGCCCGTCCGGCTCGGGCAAGTCGACAATCGCCAGTCTGCTGATGCGTTTCTTCGACGTGACCTCCGGCAGCATCGAAATCGACGGCGTGGACCTGCGGGACATGAGTATGGAATCGCTCCGCCAGAATGTCGGCATCGTGCTTCAGGAGTCGTTCCTTTTCAGCGGAACGGTGGAGGACAACATCAAATACGGCTGTGAACACGCCATGCACGCGCAGGTCGTCGAAGCCGCGAAGATGGCGAATGCGCATGAATTCATCATGGAACTCCCGAAAGGCTACAACTCCGAGGTCGGCGAAAACGGAGTAAGCCTCTCCGGAGGTCAGAAGCAGCGTATCGCCATCGCCCGCGCGATCCTCAAGAATCCGCGCGTTCTGGTGCTGGACGAAGCGACATCCGCATTGGACACCGTCTCCGAAGCCTCGGTGCAGGAGGCGCTGGACACCCTCATGAAAAAGCGCACAACCATCATCATCGCGCACCGCCTTTCCACCGTGCGCAACTCCGACATGATCGTCGTTCTTCAGGACGGCGTCATTGCGCAGAAGGGCAAACATGCGGATCTCCTTCTTGAGAAAGGCGTTTACCGGGATCTTTACGCGATGCAGCTCAAAGAATCCACCAAAGGCAGCGAACTTTTCGCCGTCGGCGATAATCAACTCAATTTGAAAAACCTCTGATCCATACGGGAGATCATTCATGTCTAAAAGCGGAAACCGGAACTCAAATCTGCGTGCAAAAATCAGGGTATTCATCATCCTTACGATCGTGGGAGCCGTGGCGATCATCGCCGCACTGCTCTCGCTGTTCCTGTTCGAGATCGAAGATACCATCTATGCGGACGGCGTCATTATCCCTGAACATACCTTTGAACTCGTGGGACACGTGGACGCTCACGTCAAAAAATTCAATTTCCGGACAGGAGACGATGTCAAGGAGGGGGAAGTGATTGCCGAACTGGATTCCCGCGCCTATGAAGCCGCCGCGATCGCGGCGGATGCGGCAGTCAGGGAGCTGGCGGCAGAGCTTGAGGTCAAAAAAGCGGAACTGCGCATCCTTGAAAAAGAGCCTCTCCCGAAAGAGCTCTGGTATTCCAGAACAAATCTGAAGGAGTGCCAGGAAAAGGTCGAACGCGCACGCGACCGCCTTGACCGTTCCAAGAAACTCCAGCTGGTCAGCGCCATCTCCAAAATCGAATTTGAAAAGGCGGAGCTGGAAGCCATTGCAAGCGAAGCCGAACTCGCACGGGCAAAAGAAAATGCAAGAAGGGTTGACGAAGGGCTCGGACAGCAGTATATTGAAAAGGCAAAACGTGACGTCGGTCTGGTCGCCGCCAAGCTGGAAGGCAAGAAAGCCGAACTGGCATTTCTGCAGAAACAGATCGACGAGTGCAAGCTTGTGGCTCCTGCGACAGGCCGTCTTGTCGAACTGGACTGCAAACACACATGGTATGTCGAGCGAGGAAAAGTTGCCGCGAAAATTGCCTCCGGCAACAGGATTCGCGCGATTGCCAGAGTGGATGCCAGAGTCGTACGCAAGGTCAAGCCGGGACAGCGGGTCCGCGTCACCAGCGACGTTTACAACAAGCTGCAATACGGCAATTTCACCGGTGTGGTCAAATGGATCGGGGACATCCCGTTTCAGGGACAGCAGCAGGGAACAGCGACCCTGTATCCTGTTGAGGTCGAGCTTGATCCGGAAGGCTATATCCTGAAATACGGCTCCGGTGTGGAGCTTGCCATCGTCACGGGAAAACAGCCCGCCATGTTTGCGTTGCTGAACATGAGCGACGAAGATTTCGACGCCGGCAGAAAACGCGAGGCGATGCGGCGGCGTTACGAAGCGGAACACCAGTCCGCGGAAAAAGAACAGAAATAGAGTTTGACAGAGGAATATGATGCAGTTGAAAGTTCATGCCGCCAAATGGTGGGAAAAAGAGGAAGATTCCAAAGTAAGATGTCTGCTTTGTCCGAGAAGATGCCTGATTCCGGACGGAGGAGCGGGAGTATGCGCAGTCCGGCTGAACCGCAACGGAGAACTGGTTTCACAGGCATATGGTTATCCGGTCGCGCTCCAGATCGATCCGATTGAGAAAAAGCCTCTGCGCCATTTCCTGCCGCGAACGGGAACCTTTTCCATCGGGACGCTCGGCTGTAATTTGAAATGTGTCTTCTGCCAGAACCACCATCTTTCCCGCGCCGCCTACCAGGAGCGTCTGACCTACCGTTATTTCGAGCCCCGCCAGATTGCGGAACTGGCGAAACGTCACGGCTGCGCCTCGCTTTCCTTCACCTATAACGAACCGACAGTTTTCGGGGAATACGTAATTGATGCCGCAAACGCCGCGCATGAAATCGGGCTCAAAACCGTTCTAGTCTCCAACGCCTGCATCAGTCGGGAGGCGGCAAAGGAAATCTATCCTCTCATGGACGCCGCAAATATTGACGTCAAAGGTTTTTCAGAAGAATATTACAGGGAGATGTGCGGAGGCTCCCTGAAGCCTGTCACGGACACCGTCGAATTTTACAAAAATGAGATCGGCGGGCATGTCGAGCTGACCTATCTGGTCATCCCCGGCAAAAATGATTCCGATCAGATGATCGACGATTATCTGGACTGGGTCGAAACGAAACTCGGAATCG
>DXVA01000040.1:13174-20896 GCA_019408975.1 Lentisphaeria bacterium
CGGCGAGCCCGCGCACTCCGCTTGAGCTGCTCTATAAAATTCAGAACCACGCTCTCATTGACCGGAAGTTTCCGAACGTCTATCTAGGCAACATCTGCTGATCCGGCGGATCGGACGATCAGGGCTGCCGTGCCGGCAGCCCTGTGATTGTTTTGCCGTCCTTGTTACTCACTCAGCTCCACCAATGCGAAAGTATGATATTTCAGGCTCATTTTCAAACTTCCGTCCCTGATACCGTCAACTTTGGAACCGAAATCCCCGAGTTTTAACGGAGCGCGGTCACGCGGTATCCGGTTTTTCGCCTGTATTTTGTAAAGTTCGTCATACTCCGGATCAGGAGCGGTCATTTTATCAACCGCCTTCTGCGGTGTGAATCCCAGCAGCTCCGGATTGAATACGACTTCAAATTTCTGGTTCTCATGCGCCTTGCCGATATGCGATATCACGGCAAGCGCCTTCTTTTCCGACGGATGTTTATAAACACTCACGTAGATATTTTCCGCGCCTTTTACTGTGGCGGGGGAATTCCAGTAGCCGATGAATCTGGCTTCTGGCACACGGAAAGCGTCGTAAATCCGCACGATTTTGTCCAGTATGCCGTAATGACAGCGGGACTGGGCGACAATCGTGTTATGCGGCAGGGTGCCGGCAAGAAACGCCTGCGTAATGCGGAATTTATAGAGTTCCGGCTCCTCCTTGCCGCCGCCGAACTGCGGAAGCAGGACATCGTTCGACTGGTAAACCGCATTGGTCAACCCGAACGGCATGGAACCGAGTTCACTGGCGAACATTTCTATGGAATAGGTATCCTGAATGTCTTTGCCGTTGTGCATGATGGTGCTGCTGGACTGCCGGATATGCTCTCCGTTGAACAGATGTGTGGCAAATGTTATCGCCGGAATCTGCACGCTGTCCGTATTGTGGAGGACAATCAGAGGCTCCCTGATTCCGCTCTGGTACTGAACCAGCGCCGTGCGGCGGTAGAATTCGCGCATTGCGAGAATCGGGTAACGCTCCCTGCATCCGTGGAGCGGATTGCTGCAAATGCCGAATGTCCCGAAATCATAGTAAATGCCATCCGCCTTGAAGCGCTCCAGAAAACGTTTCTGGTGCATGTGGAAAAACGCGCTTGCGTCCGTAACGGGACAGCAGTCATACAGCATGTATTTCCTGCCGTCGCGTGTGTAGTTCAAGGTACGTTCCGGAGAGAATTTCCACTCATCCTTGAATGCCGCCATTTCATGATACTCGTCCGAGAGGTAGCGCGCATCCATATAAACCACCATTTTGTTCCCGGCTGCATCGCGGCGTTTCAGCAGCTGCGTGACCGGAGCTACAGCCGGAGATTCCTTTTCATTCGGCAGATCGCAGAAGTAACTGGAAATCTCATTCGGATAGGGAGCCGAGCCGACGAACAGGAAATTAACCGGCGTGCGCCCGGGGCGCCGCATCAGAGGGCAGTGGGAATCCCCGAAGATATTCAGCGGATAATTCCCCGGCAGCGGTTTCACAGGCGTGGCGATGAAGCCGAACTCAAACTCAAATTTTTCACCGGCTTTGAGTTCTTTACGCATCGCAACTTCCAGAACAGCCTTGCCGTCCTTTTTCATAATAGTGCAGGTTTCTCTTGCAGGAACAGTCCAGCCGCTTCGCGTTTCCGTGAAGAAACAGATGCCTTTATCTTCCATCCCGACCCATACCATGGGATAAAAACGGAATACGTATTCTCCGTCTTTCACCGGTTTTGTCAGCTTTGCCCCCCAGGAACCGCCCTCGCTGGTGTGCAGGTATTTTACGAGTTCCGCCGGCAGGGTAAAACGCAGCTTCAGGTTCTTCAGGTCTTTTTCCGCCTGAACCGTAAACTTGCTGTATGCCACACCGTCATATTCCACCCAGGAATCCGCAGAGATTTTACAATCGGAGTTTTCCGCGCTGCCCTTGAGCTCCGCAGGATATGCTTCCGCGCTTACCGGCACCGGTTTCCCGTTTCCGACCGCCCTGCCGTTCGCCACGATTTCACAGGGCGCATTCAATAATTCAACGCCCTGCGATTGAATCCGGCATGGAAGAAGCGAATTCTTATAAGAGTAAGTGCGTCCCCACATGCTGTAATCCGTTCCATTCACTTTGAGCGGGGTGAAAGGAGGCAGGATTACCGTTTTGTCAAACTTCATTTCCGCCCATTTGCCGATTCCGGGAAAATGAAGCGCAAGGGAGGAGAGCACACTGCCGTCGCGTCCGGTAATCTCCGCTGTATAAATTCCTGCCGGGTTCTTTTTGCTGAACGGAACCGTCATCGCATCCGCAGTCACCTTGTTCCGGTAAATCTCCCTGCCGGAAGCGTTTTTCAGAACGAGGACCGGGGAACAGTCCGCCCCGAATTTTGCGGCAAGGAGTCCGGTCTGAATATCGAATTCTATTTTTCCGGAAAGGAAACGCGGGCGGGCGTCCAGATACACTTCATTCAATTTGAAAGGAACCAGATTGCGGGCGATCACTTTATTTCCCTGCTTCAAAGTATAGCGGATTGCATCATATGCGGAAGTCATGATCCTTGCATCCAGTTCGATCTCCTGCGGAATTCCCTCTTTGAGCTTTACTTTCTTTTCGATAACGGTAAACGGCTCGGCAGAACCGTCCTGATTCAATAATGCAACCTCATAAACAACCTCTCCGCCGGCGGCGGAACAGAGAACCACCTTCTGGTGGAACACTCCTTTGCCCGGATTATTCTGCTCCACGACCTGCATCACGGGAGTATTTCTGTCGAACGCCAGAGTGACGAAGTCCTCCATCCGGGAGTAACCTTTCCCTCCCGCCAGAGAAGTTGCGCCGGAATAATCCGGCAGACACCAGGTACGGCAGAAGTTGAAAGCAACCGGTTTTTCCGGCATCCCCTCCAGACCGAGTGTTTTCCACGGAATCGCCGCTTCTCCCTGCCATACGGAACTGTTGTCGATCAGCATCCTGACCTGGGACCGGTAATCCCATTTGCCATTCCACTCCACACCGTTGTTTTTCCATTCCGTATAGCCGCCTGCCGCATTTCCGGCAAACCGGTACAGATTGCCTTTGACAACCAGATACAGTTCAAAAGATTCCGTTCCCCATACCTCCGGCTCCGAATCCTTCGTGCGCAGACTGCCCGCATTGATCGGATTTCCCGCAGGAATATTGTAGGTGAAGCCGACATACAGGTTCTCGGCGTCGCAGGAAAGCAGGAACTTCCCCTGAGGTGCCTGAAGGCTCTCAAGCGGCTTCCCGAGATTGATCAGCACAGGAAGCGAAGCGCCGTTCCGCCAGAAGTTTTCGGAAAGTTCTCCGTTTACAGCCGGAGCCTTTTCCGGATTCAGCGGCACCGTCAGAAGCGGCGGAGCCAGTTCTTTCGCAGACTTCAGGACCGCCCCGCTTTCTTTTGCAACATCCTGTGAAGTCAGCATCGTATTGAATGTCCTGACACTTTTTATGAACACATCGTTTCCCCAGTTTTTCGGCGCCATCCACCCGTCGCGGTAAGGTCCTAGGTTCAGCGTGGAGATTTTCTCCATTTTGAGCGGCTGCTTATAATCGCCGACAAGCCTGCCGTCCAGATAAAAACGCACTCTGGAACCGTCCCACGCAATCCCCGCATGATAAAGCTGCCCATATTTGAATTCCTCTTTCATCACATGATAGATCTGCCCGGAGCGGTCGCCAAAAGAGAAACGAAAATACTTCGGTCCTTCGATGATATACAATCCGGCGCTCATCCGTGATTTGCACCGGAGAGTCAGAACATAGCGGGGATTCATCTTCTCCTCGGACGGAGCCAGCAGTTTGAACTGGAACAGGATCGTGCCCTGCTCCCCGACAAGAGTTTGGGCCGGAAGCGACAACCCTGTCTTTCCGACTTCGAGAAAACCGTTTCCGCCTGCCGGTATCCGGTACTCCTTCCCTTCAAGTTCTATCGTCCTCTCCCGATCAAATGTCAGTGAGAGCGTCTGTGCCGCGTGAATCGTTCCCCCTGCCATAACAAGCGCTCCGAGAATCAGTTCTTTTTTCATGATATACATTCCCCGTTTCATTAAAACTTTGTCAATGCAGCATTCCACAGCCCTACGGTGCTGTTTCCCGTAAAAGCCGCACTCCTGTAAGGATTGAGCGAAGTATTGTAAACATAACGCGTAATCTTCATATTCGTATTGAGCCCGTTCACATGCCCGTCGGCAAAAAGAACGTTGGAAGAAGTGTTGTGGCGGATGTCGACCAGCCCCCATGCCCCGGTTTCAAAATAGTTCTCGGCAAGAATCGCAAAACCTCTGTCCGGGTTCGTATTGAATGCCGTCTCTCCCATATTCAGGTAACGGGAGGGCATCTTCACCCGGGTGACTTTCCCCGTGACTCCCAGTCCGGCATTATAGGTGATGCGGTTGATACCGTAGTGCACATAGGTCATCTCGCTTGCGCCGTTCGTCATTTTCTCTCCAAGGTATTGAGGCGAGAAGGATTGAATTTTCTGAATTGTGGTATCAGAACTCTTGGCGATCCGGAAAGACGGGCAGATGAAAGCTTTCCCTCCCAGACCGGTCGAATACGCCAGAACACTCATCGGATAGCATACCGTTCCGCTGATTGTATAGACTCCTGGATGAGGGAAATAATCTTCATACTGGGAAGTGTACATCCCCATGGCAAACCCCAGCTGTTTCATATTATTGGTGCATGAGATCGTGCGTGCCTTCCCGCGGGCGCTGTTCAACGCAGGCAGAAGCATCCCTGCCAGAATCGCGATGATCGCTATTACTATGAGAAGC
The DNA here is from genome assembly GCA_019408975.1 of Lentisphaeria bacterium. Taxonomy (GTDB): domain Bacteria; phylum Verrucomicrobiota; class Lentisphaeria; order Victivallales; family UBA1829; genus UBA11452. The sequence goes on from DXVA01000040.1 coordinate 17,968, forward strand.
TCGATCAATGTGAAAAATTGTTTATTCTTTCCCATTTTTTCCTCCTTGTTATTTTGATATCTCATTTTTCACTTCTCCTTTCGCAAAACGGTAATCCTGTATTTTGAGGCTGAAGCAGACCTGTCTCGGAATGGAATCCCCCTGATTGATCTTTTCCAGCAGAAGATCAAGCGCGGCTTCCGTCATTTCATGAAAACAATGTACACCGCAGATGCACGGGCTGGATTCCATCTCATGGTATTCTTCCATCAAAGTATAGGCGGTCGGGTGCGAGGCGGAAGGAACCGACTGCAAATAACTGTGGACTCCGGCAATCAGCAGGTCTTCCGGCACACGGATGCCGTGCTCCTGAAAACGGCGGGTCATCTTCGGAATATAAAAATCGGAATTGACCAGCAGTGCATCGGGAAGTTTTCTCAGCGAACAGAAATAATCCGCCGCCTGTTTCAGGCCCTCCGCGTGAGTTTCCGGAGAAAGGGTGACAGGGCAGACCAGCTCCGGATCGGAAGGCAGACCGGCAAGAGTCAGAAGCACTTCGCCGGACAGAATCCCGGCAGTCAGATAATATTGGACGTTCATCTGGGGGACACCGTGGAAAATGCCGACCCTTTTTGCCCCATGTTCTTTCAAATGGATCAGCATTCTCGTCCAGTTCATCATGGCATCCACGCAGACGGAGGACTCTCTGCCGGACGGGGAACGGCGGTTCAGATAAACAACAGGAATCTCGTCAGGAACGGAGATCGGCGTCAGGGTGATGATCCCTGCAAAACGGCGCCGTTCCAAGTCATCCTTTACGGATTTCTGCAATGTCAGCACCAGTTCAATCTTACGTTCCATGCAGAGATGTTTCATCTGTTCGTAAAATTCCAGCGCATGGGATGACAATGTGTTTTCAGTGACCATCATAACCGGGGCTCCGGGAATTCCCTCCCGGTGTTCCTCCAGAAGGCGAAGCTCCTGCTTTACACTTTGGAACTTCGGATTCCTCTGGCTGCCGTCCCCGCGCTGAATCCGGTAGACAGTAGACAGGGAAACTCCGTTCCGGTTCGCAATCATTTGCAGCTTTTTCTTTTTCTGTGCCACTGTAATTTCCATAAATTCCACTTCCCCTTTGCTATATATTATAAATAAAAATGAAGCGGAAGCAACAGGGAAAACAAAAAATAATGGAAAAATAATATTTTATACTGACACCATTCAGTGTCAAATAAGAATCAGAAAGATGTCAATATTTTTCTCAACATGGTACAAAAAAACAGGCACCCCGGTTCCCAGGATGCCTGTCCAGCCAAGGCAAAACAGAATCAGTCGATCGTCTCAACAGCAATATCCTTGAATTCGGTCTTGCCGTCCTTGGAAGCATAATTCATGATGATCAGAATCTGCGCCTGCTTTGTGCCGTTCCACCATTTATAAGAGGGATTGCCGGCGGGAGCAATACCCTGCACCGTTCCGGAAAACTCCTGCCAGTCGGCGGGTGCCTTCTTGCCGGGACCGGCAGTGTACATATAGGTTGCGCCGAAACGCTGCTGGCGAACCTTGGTGCCCGCAGGATAGTCTTTTGCAACCGGCTTCTTCAGAGTAACTTCCCAGACGTCACCCTTCTTTTCGATTTTCTTTTCCGTAATCGGCGTCACTTCCCTGTTGGGAAGATCGGAGCAGTCATCCTTCGCATTGAACGCAATGACGCCCCAGGGAGTCAGCATATCCCATTTGGATGCGTCTTTGACCTTCACAACGGTATCGCCTTTTTTGACCGGAGCCGCAAGTTCGGTTTCCGTTCCCTTTTTCGGCATATTCACATATTCGGACGCAATCTGCCTGCCTTTTTCATCCAGCGGAATGAATCCGAAATAAAAAGCCTCGCCGGCTGTGCCGGGTGCAGCCCGGAATTTTCCGGAAAGTTTGTATTTCTTCGCGGGGTCGACTGCAAACGGCTTGCTGGTGACTCTGGCATGACGTCCGCTCGCCGTAATGGATTTCTCCGCGGCGTTTTCCGTCAGATTCCTGGCTCCGGGAGCATCCGCCGCCTTTTCAATCTTCAGGACTTCCGCCCCGAAAAGCATACCGGTCCCGGCAGTCACCGCCAAAGCTGCGGCAATCCATTTACTTCTGCTGAATTCTTTCATGTTTCACTCCTTTTTTTGATTTTCGTAAAAAACGGATTAACTTCAATATAATCCCCTGTTCCATCTTTTTTCAAGAAGAATGCAAAAAAATTCAACAAAAAAGGCACATTGATACAATGCACGCTGCTCTCGAAACCCCATCGGAACCACCGCAGGGCAAACAAGTGTCACAAAGCCTTCAGATAATAAATACGGCTGGCTCCGTCGCCCGGCTCCAGCTTCACCTGAATTCCAACTGACATCAAAGTCGCGCCGGAAATCTGCATACCGTCCACTTCATAGACTGTTTCGGGGTCCAGCCCGCGCGGGCGCACGAAGCGGACTCCGCTGTTCGGCTGGCAGAAACGGCAGACAGCCGTAATCAGCGCCTCTTTCCGGTCTTTGGAAACATACATCCAGGCGTCAAACGAATTCACTTTGAAACAATCCGACAGGCGGTAGAGATCGCCTCCCGCAATGATATGATGGTATCTGTGATACTCCGCAACCTGCTTCCGGACCAGAGCCTGATCCTCCTCCGGGAGTTTGGTCAGGTCGAGTTCATAGCCGAAAGTTCCGGAAAGTGCGATATTTCCCCGTGTCGCAAACGGCGTGCTCCGCCCGGTAATATGATTCGGGCAGACGGAAACATGGGCGCCGATCGTGCTGACGGGATAAAAGTAAGAAGTTCCGAGCTGAATCAGGATACGCTCCATCGCATCCGTGTCGTCGCTGCACCAGATCTGGGGGACATACCCCAGCATACCCGCGTCGAAACGCCCGCCTCCGCCGGAACACCCCTCGATCAGCAGCCCCGG
>DXVA01000400.1 GCA_019408975.1 Lentisphaeria bacterium
GCTGCATCACAGTCCCTGTGGCGTTGCATGGAATTTCGAAAATGCGCTGAAACAGGCAAAAGGAGAATATATTTTTCTGGCAGACCAGGATGATGTCTGGCTTCCGGGCAAAGTCGATGCGGTCATGAAGGAATTCAGGAACGGCAACTATGATCTTATTACGACAAACTGCACGGTGACCGATTCTCAGTTAAATGTCATTCAGGAAAAATTCTATACGGAAAAAGCTCCGCTTTCATTCAGCTTTACCCGCAACTTCGTCTCCAACCGCTTTCTGGGCTCCTGTTATGCTTTCAACAGAAGAGTCTATAATGCAGTAATGCCCTTTCCCCGCAAAGTTGTGATGCATGATACGTGGATCACTCTTTATTCCCTGCTGAACTTTTCCTGCGGATATATCAATGATTCTTATATGCTTTACCGTCGCCACAAAGACACGGTTTCGTTCCTCGGTAAAAAGAATACCCACTCCCTGTATTTCAAATTAGCATACCGGGGACGCCTGCTTATGCAGCTGCTGAGTCGCACCATCATGAATCAATGGAAATAAAAATTCAGAAAGATACTTTTTCAAGGAGAAAAAATGCAGATCATCTTTATTAATCCGCCATTTAAGACAGAATATGGCCGTTTTTCCCGGGAATCACGGAGTCCCGCAATTACTAAAAGCGGAGCTATCTACTATCCCTTGTGGTTAATCTATTCTGCCGCTTATGCAGAAAAGAAAGGGCACCGGGTTACATTGATTGATTCTCCGGCAAAATCTTTTGATGTGGAACGGACTCTGTCAGAGGTGGCAAAGACCGCCGCCGGCCGTGTCTTGTTTGTTCTTGATACAAGCACCCCTTCTGTTTATTCTGATATTGACTTCGGAGAAAAACTCAAGGAAGTGTATCCGGATTCGTTTATCATTCTTGTGGGCACACATCCGTCCGCACTTCCGGAAGAAACCCTTGGAATCAGTGGCAAAATTGATGGCGTAGCCAGAAAAGAGTTCGATCTTACCGTGGAAGAACTTGCTTCCACACTTGAACACTCCGGTGATCTGAAGAATGTGCGTGGTCTGACCTGGCGCGATGGAAATGAAATCATATCCAACGCGGATATGCCGTATCTGGAAAATCTGGATGACGTGCCTTATGCAGCGGAATTCATAAAAAAACATCTCTGTGAAAAAGATTATTTTTTTGCAGCAGCCACCTATCCTTCCATTCAGATCTTCACTGGCCGCGGCTGTCCGTTTCATTGCAATTTCTGCGTGTATCCTCAAGTAATGCACGGACATCTTTTCCGGAAGCGCAGCGCGGAAAATGTTGTGGGAGAATTTCAATATATTGCGGAAAATTTTCCGGATGTGCATGAAGTTGTGATCGAAGATGATACCTTTACGGCAGATAAAAAGCGTGTTCTTGAAATCTGCCGATTACTTGTGGAAAGGAAGATCAATAAGCGTCTGAGATGGCTGTGCAATGCACGCGTCAACCTTGACTATGAAACCATGAAATCAATGCGAAAAGCGGGTTGCCGGCTGATTATTCCGGGATTTGAAACCGGCAGTCAGACTATATTGAATAATATTCAGAAAGGAACAAAGGTGGAGCAGTTCCTGCCATATGTAAAAAATGCGCAAAAAGCCGGATTGCTGGTTCATGCCTGTTTCATGGTAGGTAATATGGGGGAAACAAAGGCGACTATGCAGGAAACTCTTGAGCTTGCATTGAAACTCAATACTGATACGGCGCAGTTTTTCCCGCTGATTCCATATCCCGGTACGAAAGCATATTCCTGGGCTGAAAAAAATCATTATGTGGTGAAGAATTATGCAGATTATTGCAAGGAGGACGGAACTCACAACACTGTATTGAATCTTCCTGCACTTTCTGCAGAGGAAATGGTCCGTTTCTGCGATCTGGCACGCAGAAAATATTATCTCCGCCCCCGGTATATTCTCCATCGGCTTTGGGTTGGAATGCGAGATCCTGCCGATCTTAAACGGTCTCTCAAGGCATTTTCCAAATTGAAAAATTACCTGTTCAAATAAGAATACCGCCTCTTTCATGAATAAACCTGTTGTAACTGTAATCATGCCCTGCTGTAATGCAGCAAAATATCTGGCCGATTCGATTGAATCTGTCATAGCACAAACTTACCAGAACTGGGAACTGCTGGTGATTGATGACTGTTCCACTGATAATTCCGCAGAGATTGTCAGTGCATATGCCTCAAAAGACAGCCGCATTCGAATGTTTCAGACTGAAAGGAACTCCGGTTCCGCAACGGTTCCGTGGAATATCGGGATTCAGAACGCACAAGGACGTTATATCGCTTTTCTGGACGCCGATGATGAGTGGTTTCCTGAAAAACTGCAACAGCAGCTGCCGCTGTTTGATTCCCCGGAAGTTGCTGTCGTATTTTCCAATTATGAGAAAATGGACGCCGAAGGAAAACGCAGTGGGCGGATCGTGAAAGCTCCTGTCCTGTTGACTTATCAAAAGCTTTTGCAGAGCAATGCAATTGGCAATCTGACCGGAATTTATGATTCAGAAAAAGCTGGAAAAGGGCACATGCCGGATCTTCATCATGAAGACTATGCTTTCTGGCTTTCCATCCTGAAACAAGGTTTTGTTGCAAAAAATACCAATACTGTTCTGGCCGCATATCGGGTTACAGTCAAATCACTTTCCGGAAATAAGCTCAAAGCAATTCTGTGGACATGGATAATTTATAGGAAAAGTGAAAAACTTGCTTTCCCTGCTGCCTGCTATTATTTCATGCATTACGCTGTTCGTTCAGGCTTGAAATTCCTGAAATAACTCTTGATATAATTTTTCTACTGGAGGCAAAATGAAAATTCTGATATTAGGTGGAAGCGGTTTCGTCGGGACGCGCCTTACTGAGATTCTTCTGAAGGAACATGAAGTCACGATCGGAGATATTGCGGAAAGCAAGAAATATCCTTTGCTGCGGAAACGGTGTGATGTCCGTTCGGATGATGATTTGAGGACCGTTTTGCCGGGGCATGACTGCATTGTAAATCTTGCTGCGGCGCATCGTGATGACGTCAGACCCGTTTCCCTGTATATGGAAACCAATGTCGACGGAGCCGAACATGTATGTAAAATTGCCTCTGAGTCAGGAATAAGACATATTGTCTTTACCTCTTCTGTCGCGGTTTACGGTTTTCCTAAATGGGAATATGACGAAGATGCTCCCAAAGAACCTTTTAATGAGTATGGGCGAACAAAACTGCTGGCGGAAGAGGTATACGGCAAGTGGCAGAAGAGCCACCCTGAAAATCGGCTTCATGTGATTCGCCCGACAGTTGTTTTCGGAGAAGGAAACCGCGGAAATGTTTATAATCTTTTTCATCAACTGGCTTCGGGGCGTTTTTTGATGGTAGGTGATGGGAAAAACAGAAAATCCATGGCTTATGTCGGCAACATTGCGGCTTTTCTGAAGTGGAATATCGAATTGAATCATGCGGCATATTCCGTCTACAACTACATCGACAAACCCGATTATGACATGTATGGGCTTGTCAATGGTTTTGAGCGGATTCTCAATAAAAAACTGCCGCCGGTTTCGTTGCCTTACTGGCTTGGCTTGTGCGGGGGATACTGCTTTGACATCCTCGCATTCATTACAGGGAAAAATTTCCCTGTCAGTTCCATCCGAGTCAAAAAATTCTGTGCACAGACTGTTTTCAACTCTGACCGCATGCAGAAATGCGGATTTATTCCACCATATTCCATGCCGGATGCTTTGAGACGGACTGTAGAATTTGAATTTCTGAAAAACAAAAAAGTATGAATTTCCGCTCGTCTTTCTTGTCCCCTGAAAAATACCGCATAGTGGGACTACTGATTGGCATTGCTCTCCTGTCTTTTTTTCTGCATCTGTTCTGTTGGTTCTTTGAGCCCACAATATCGCGTGACGGAATATTTTATCTTGAAC
>DXVA01000401.1 GCA_019408975.1 Lentisphaeria bacterium
CCTGCCTTCATCGGCAAATTCGCTCAGCCACTCCAGCGACGCACGCATACTGTCCGGATTCGCATTGTAAGCGTCATTCAGCCACGTCGCTCCGCCGTGTTCCGCCAGACGCATCCGCATTCCGGGCAGACGGGTCTGCCGGATTCCCTCGGCAATCTGCGCAAGCGGAATCCCGAATGCGACGGCAACCGCCGCCGCACCTGCCGCATTACATGCCTGATGCCTGCCGGAAAGACTCCAGTCGACCAGCGCCCGCTCTCCGTTTTCATGATTGATCAGCTCAAATGAACTTCCGTTGATATTGCCGCCCTTATAGACGACCTGAACCGTTGCCTTCTCCGAATAGCCGAACGTCAGGATTCTCGCCGCTTTCGATGCGGCGGAACGCAGGATTCCGTTTCCGGGCGACTCCTGCGGAATCACCGCCGTTCCGTCTTTGGAAAGCGCCAGCAGAATATGCGATTTTTCCGTCGCCACGCCGTCAAGATTTTTCAGATACTCCAAGTGACAGCTTCCGATGGAAACAACCAGCGATACGTCCGGTTCCGCGATCCCGGCAATGGGTTCGATTTCCCCGAAGTGATTGGTTCCCATTTCAAGAATGCAGACCTTATGTTCCGGTGTGAGGCGCATCATGTTCTGCGGAACCCCGATCTGATTGTTCGTATTGCCCTGCGTCGCAAGGACGTGTTCCGCGCCGTAAACCTGCGCGAAAATCGCGTACAGAGTCTCTTTCGTGCTGGTTTTGCCGCAGGAACCGGTCAGCGCAATGACTTTCAGGTTCTTGAAACGGCGGCGGTAAAGATGAGCCAGTTCCTGATAGGCGCGCAGAGGAGAGTTGACCAGTATGGCGGGAACCCCCGGCGGAAGTTTGGCAAGCTTTGCCTTTTCGATGCAGAGAAGAACCGCGCCGTTGGCGATTGCCTGCCGGAGATAATCGTGCCCGTCGAAATTCTCGCCGGAAAGAGCGATGAAAAGACCATTCTTCGTCTTTTCTCTGGAGTCCGTCGAAACGGAATCAACGGAAATATGAAAATCCGATACATTGACGAACTCGCCTTCACAGGCATTCAAAATCTCTGCAAACGAAAACAAAGGCATCAGACACTTCCCCGCCGGCTGAACTGTTACTTGTTCTTATTTCTGATCAGATCGCTGAAATAGGCAATGGTCCACGTCAGCCCTTCGTCAACCGTAATCTCCGGCTTCCATTTGAGAACCTTTCTTGCAAGTGAAATATCCGGCTTGCGCTTGACCGGATCATCCTGCGGAAGCTCTTTGAAAATCAATTTGGATTTACTGCCGGTCAGCTCAAGCACCTTTTCCGCAAGCTGGCGAACCGTAAACTCCTGCGGATTGCCGAGGTTGACGGGACCGGAAAAAGATTTCGGCGTATTCATGACACGGATCAGCGCCTCCACCAGATCGGATACATAGCAGAAACTGCGCGTCTGCGAACCGTCGCCATAGATCGTGATATCCTTCTTCGTCAGAGCCTGCATAATGAAATTGCTCACGACGCGTCCGTCATTCGGATGCATACGCGGACCATAGGTGTTGAAAATACGCACGACTTTGATGTCCAGCCCGTATTGACGGTGGTAGTCGAAAAACAGAGTTTCAGCACACCGCTTGCCTTCGTCATAACAGCTCCTTACGCCGATGGGATTCACATTGCCCCAGTAGGTTTCCTTCTGCGGATGCACCTTCGGATCGCCGTAAACCTCGGACGTGGACGCCTGGAGAATCGGAATCCTGAGGCGGCGCGCCAGTTCCAGCATGTTCATGGCGCCGAGCACATTGGTCCGGGCAGTCTGAACAGGGTCATGCTGGTAGTGAACGGGCGACGCCGGACACGCCAGATTGAAAATCGCATTGACTTCAAGGCTGATCGGAGTCGTGATATCATGACGGATGAGTTCAAATGACGGATTGACGAGTAAATGACGGATATTGTTTTTCGAACCTGTAAAGAAATTATCCAGGCAAATGACATCCATGCCTTCGGCAAGCAGCCGCTCACAAAGGTGCGATCCGATGAAACCGCCGCCGCCCGTAACCAGAACTGTCCTCTTATTCATTTGATCCGCTCCGCATTAAATCTCAATGATCTCAATGACCCTGTTCCCGAAAAACACGATTTTCCTGGAAACGCCGGCATCGGTCCAGTAAGTCCAGGTATCAACGGATTCCACAGGCGTTCTCATGGCGGGCGGAGGTCCGAACGCAAGGAGCACTTCATTGCGCGTCATCCCCTTTTCCACAATGCCGCGTCTGAGCTTCTCATAAATGACCGGACGGATTCCCGCGGCGAGCGTCTCGGCATTGTCGAAAACAAAAAGACGCTTGATGAACATCTCAATCGGAATGATATTCTTGTTCCTGTCATAGACAATCTTGAAAACCTTGCCGTCGCTGACCCTTTTGAAATTGATCTCATTCTCATTGGCATTGATGAAAGTGATCTCCGTCCCGAACGGGAGAATGGTCCCTTTCTGGACATTGGCGCTGGAAATTTCGGATTTCTCATTCGCCCAGAGATTGTACGAAGTATAGACCGGAGTGTATTCCGGAAGCTGAAGCACCTCCTCAGGAATGACGGTCCGCGCACAGCCTGCAAAAAATATCAGGGAGAACAGAGAGAAAATCAGTGTCGTTATCTTACTCATTGGCTTCCTTTCGGGTCGTTGTTGAAACATAAGTATGGAAATATGCACTTTCTTTTGCAGAAAGACAAGTCCGGAAGACTAAATTTTCCGGGTAAATCACTTGATATTCCTGTTTTTCATGAAAAGGTTGACCCATTTGAGAAGCTCCAGCGCTCTTTCCAGCTGAATGTCCTTCACGCCGCGGCCGTTTTTCATGTGGACTTCGCCCGGCGCAACATTCAGCTGCATTGCAAGAACCGCTTCCGAAGCGGGCGTCATGGGGACAAGGATGTCGGGAGTGATCCCTCTGCCGTGAATGACACGGCGGCTCGGAGTGTAATATTTGGCGGTCGTCAGCCGCATCGCCCCTTTGTCCGGCAGCGGAATTACCGTCTGGACGGAACCCTTTCCGAACGTTTTCGTTCCGAGAAGAACCGCACGGTTGTGATCCTGAAGGCAGCCGGAAAAGATCTCCGCCGCACTTGCGGAATTTCCGTTGACCAGCAGAACCAGAGGGATATCCAGATATTTCTTCGCATCGACCGCATGGAATTCCTGTTTCGCCCGCGCGGACTGCCCTTCCGTGTAAACCACAAGCTCGCCTTTTTTCAGGAACCGGCTGCACACTTCGATTGCCGAATTCAGAAGTCCACCCGGATTGTTCCGCAGGTCGATGACGATTCCCCTGACTTTCTTTTTCGCAAACTCTTCCAGCGCCTTGTCAAGATCGGCGGCAGTCGGATTGGAAAAATTCGTGATCCGGAGATAACCGAACTCTCCGTCAATGACCCTGACACCGCGAAGCGACGGAATCTTAATGAATTCGCGGGTCAATGTAAACTCTTGATAGGCATCGGTTTTCCGGCGGTAAACCTTGACCGTCACTCTGGTTCCCGGTGCGCCTTTCAGCATTGAGACACACTCCTGGAACGTCATTTTCGCCACGGGCTTCCCCTCTACTTCCGTCAGAACATCTCCGGGAAGAAGCCCTGCTTTCTGAGCCGGAGCCCCGTCCACGACGGAAACCACCTGAACCGCGTTCCCGCGCCGGGAAAGCGTCAGTCCGATTCCTGCGAAACGCCCGGCGGTATCCTCCCGAATCGCTTTGAACCGTTCCGGCGCCTCGTACATGCTGAACTCATCCAGTTCCTGAAGCATTCCCCGCAGTGCCGCTTTCAGAAGTTTTTCGTCGGAAACTTTTTCCTTGTCCACGTAATTTTCCCTTACGATCGCCAGAGCGCGCAGGAAAAAAGCGATATCCTTATAAAGATAGGGG
>DXVA01000402.1 GCA_019408975.1 Lentisphaeria bacterium
CAGGAAAGACAGGAAAGCGCATCTTTTTTGTCCTTGGCGTCCTTTCAGGCTGCTTTTGAGCGCCGAAACCGCGTCAATTCACAAGGAGGGGACAAAGATGAACAGGAAAAAAGCAGAAAAAATCCGGAAAAAACAGCAGACAGGGCAGAAAAGAAAACAGCTTGAAGCCGTAACAGGGAAATTTTCCGCCAACACCGGCGGATTCGGCTTCGTAACTCCGGACAGCCATTCCGGCAAAGATATCTTCATTTCTCCAAAGCATGTGAACGGAGCTCTGCACGGGGATAAAGTCAAGGTGGAAATCATCAATGAAAACCGGGATGAACGCGGTCCCGTCGGGCGCATTGTCGAGATCGCGGAGCGGGAACGCAAGTTCGTCACGGGAAGCATCATCTCCGAGCGGATGCTCAAGCCTCTGGACAGCCATTTCATTGCCGACATCAAGCTCAGCGGTTCTCTGAAAGGCGCAAAACGCGGCGACTGGGTCAAAGTGCGCCTGCTGGACAACGGCTCAAAACACACCGAAGCCCTGCGCGGAAGTGTGGAGGAAGTCTATGGCAAGGCGGGAGAAATCGACAGCGACCTGCATGCCGTCGCCTCCGAATTCCAGCTCTGTCCCCCATACACCGAAGCCGACAATGAAGCTGCGGCAAAGATCAAGCCTCTGGAAATTGAGCGCCGCGACCTGACGAAACTGTTCTGCGTTACGATCGATCCGCATGACGCAAAGGATTTCGACGATGCAATTTCCATCGAAAAAGGCGAAAGAAAAGGCGAATTGAAACTCGGAGTCCATATTTCCGATGTCGCCGCCTGGATACGCGCCGGCTCGAAATTCGACAAAGAAGCCTTCAAACGCTGTTTCTCCTCCTACCTTCCCGGAATGTTCCTGCCGATGCTGCCGAAGGAACTTACGGCAAGAATCAGCCTCAAGGCAAACCGTGATTCCAATGCGCACTCCGTCATTTTCACGATTCGGGAATCCAACGGAAAAATACTGAAATCGGAACGTTTCCATTCGGTGATCCATGTCAAATACCGGATGAATTTCGATCAGGTGCAGGCGTTCATGGCGGACCCGGACTCCGCCCCGAAAGAGTGGAAAGCGAACGTAAAACGCAATCTTGCAAAGCTGATCGACATCACACGGAAAATGCGCAGGCTGCGCCGCGAAACCGAAGAATACCTGGCGATCGAAACCAGTGAAATCCGTGTTCTCTGCGATGAAGCGACAAAACAGATCACCGGCATAGAGCGAAAGGTTCAGCGGGAAGCGGATCAGCTCGTCGAAGAGTGTATGCTCGCTGCAAATTCCGCCGTTGCAAATGAACTGATCGAATGTAAAATTCCCGGAATTTTCCGTGTGCATCCCGAACCCGACCCGGAAAAAATGGATGAATTTTCCTTCTTCATGGAGAAGTCTTTCCACATCCGGACCGGCGATCTGATGAACCGCACGAACTGCTGCCGTTTTCTGGAAAAACTGCCGGACGATCATCGCAAGCCGGTGATCATTTCCAATTTTCTGCGTTCTCTCCCGCGCGCCTCATATCTGGAGGAAAACGCGCTTCATTACGGACTCGGCAAATACCGCTACGCCCATTTTACGAGCCCGATCCGGCGTTACCCCGACCTGACGGTGCATCGCCAGCTCTGGGCGGCGGACACAAACAAACCCCTGAAATCCAGAAAGTTCATGGCGTCAATCGCCTCCGAGTGCAGCATCAGGGAAGAACGGAATGACGAAGCCTACTTCGAAGCAAACGACAGGCTGAAGATTCACTATCTGCGTATGCAGGGAATCGACGGGGAACAGGTCGTGACATACGAAGGCGTCATTTCGAAAGTGAGTTCAAACGGACTGCTCTGCGACATTACGGATCTGGGCATTTACGGTTTCGTCCCATCAAAATATCTTTCCGGGGACCTGAACTACAACAGGAAATCGCGCAAACTCAAAGCTTCACGCGGACACACGGAATACAAGATCGGCAACTTCATCTATCTGGTTCTGGATTCTCTGGACATGGTTCACGGCAGGGCAGTGTTCCGCCCCGTGGTGTGATGAAATATCGTTCCGCCGTTTGCATTCCGTCCCGCATGTGATATAGTATGCGTCCGGCAGGGACGACCCTGCCGGCAGAATCACTCGGAGACGACTCCGTAAACTGTTGGATGAAAAATGAACTGGATTTATCTGCTGTTGGCAGGGCTTTTTGAAGTCTGCTGGGCCGTTGGACTCAAATATTCACATGGTTTCACCCGTCTGTGGCCGTCCGTTTTCACTGCCGCGGCAATGGCGTTGAGCGTATTCCTGCTGGCATTGTCCGTCAAGACGCTGCCGCTGGGAACCGCATATGCCATCTGGACCGGAATCGGAGCAGTCGGCACCGTCATTGCCGGAATCATTCTCTTTCACGATTCGGTTTCCATTCCGCGGATTCTGTGCCTGTTCCTGATTGCCTGTGGAATCGCGGGGCTGAAACTGCTGTCGAAATAAACTCAATGCAGCCGAGGATTCTTCTTCGCATAAAGGGTAAATCCGGCAAGATAGAGAACAAGCCCTGCGGCAATCGCCAGCATCAGATAACGGCTGAGATCTGCATGTCCGTACATATTCAGCAGAGTGTTTGCCAGCACCGCGATTGCGACAATGGCAAAACTCTTGTGGATATGCTGTGCATAGCCGTTGTCATAAATGATCGAGTGCAGTTTCGCACCGAGCGGGAAACCAAAGATCCCGCCGGCTGCAACCAGCATGGAAATCGCGAACACATGCCAATCAAAACCGCCGCGCGCAATCAGGTAGGTCGCACCGCCTGTAACCGTTGTGACGAGGACCAGCAGCCGCACGATCCGGCTCGTATAATATTCAGGAACCTTGAACCCCGAAGTCAGGAGCGGACGGATCAGCAGTCCTCCGCCCACGCCGAGCATGGAGGAAACAATCCCCGTAAGCAGCCCCATTACAAATGCAATCCGGCTTTCAGCGGCTGTAATCAGCGGCATTTCGTCGTTGTAACACGCAGTCCTGCTGCCAAGGGTCTGGCAGATGATGACTGAAATAATCACAATCAGCAGCCATTGAAGCCAGCGCGCATCCCCGATCACGGCAATGAGCTGCGCATTGATCGTTTTGCCGAACAGGGAAGTGATCGCGGCTCCGGCTCCGATCGGGAGCGCAAGGGAAAATCCCGGCGCCCCCTTTGTCCATCCGATCTGGGACGCCTGCTTCGAAACAGTCAGAATCGTGGAGGGAACCATCTGAAGCAGCCCGATCCCGACCGCCTGAATCGGATTGCATCCCAGAATCAGCATGGTCGGGACGACGATCCATCCGCATCCCACCCCCCAGTAACCGCCGGACATCATCCCGATGAAACCGATCAGCGGGCCGATGATATAAAATGAGGGCTCCATTACCTTTCCTTTTCTTCCAGAATATCCATTGCACACTGCGCAATCAGCCCTGTCCGGCAGAAATCACGCTTGTCGTTTCCGAGTTCAAAACCGAACCGGCGCATGAGGTCAAGCCCGATCACCATGTTGCCATACGGATTGACATGCATGAAGTCGCGCATCAGAAGACGGTAAACCTCCGGCGCATACATCCGCAGACGTTCCCAGCGGGCATAATTGTCGTTGATATGGCATTTCAGCTCCGCCGCAGTCTCGCGGATGATCTGCATGTAACGGGGAATCGCCTCCGCATACGCAGGATCCAGATTTTCCAGATCGCATCCGTAATAGGTCTGGAAAATGACTTCTCCGCCAAGATCAGTCAAACGCCGGGCAAGTTTACAGAGATTGGCATGGAAAAGCTCCCCGGATATGTTCCGCGGCGGATTGGAGTCGTTGCCGCCGCAGGTGATGATCGTCAGATCAGGTGCATAG
>DXVA01000403.1 GCA_019408975.1 Lentisphaeria bacterium
GCGGAACGTTACGCAGACGGCGCCGTCTATGCTGTCGGGCAGGTGCAGAAGCTGATTACCGGAACGGCTCCGGAGAATGTGCCGGAACCGCCGGCAGCGGTATCAGCGAAAGGTAAAAACACATTTACTGATTATGCCATTGCCTTAGTGATCGCTGTGCTTACTGTCGTCTTATTCGTCCGTTGTTCCGGTGGTGATTCCGGCGATGATTCCGGCGGCGGTTTTTTCCGTGGCGGCGGTGGCGGTTTTTCCGGCGGCGGTGGCGGGCGTTTCGGCGGTGGCGGCGCTTCCGGGCGCTGGTAAATTTCCCGGAGTGGAAAAGAATTTCGTTTCCTGCGTTTTCCGTGAGATGCAATATCCGGATATTTCCCTGTTTCCGCGCGGCGGCGTTTGCGAATTTTTGAAATCAGTGTATTTTATGATTTTGAATATTCAACTGCAAAAAGGTGTTTCATGGATATAGAGGATTTTTCTGCGAACCGCGGTCCGCGTTTGAGGGCGCTGATTCCTTTCGGCGTATTTCTTGTTTTTTATATGGGGCTGTCCATCGTGTCCGGCGACTTTTACAGGGTGCCGATGACGGTTGCGTTTCTTGTCGCCTCGGCCTCGGCGCTGGTCCTGAATCACAAGGCTTCGCTGAAAAGCAAGATCGATCTTTTCGCACATGGCATGGGGGATATCAACATCATGACGATGTGTCTGATCTTTGTGCTTGCCGGAGCCTTCGCCGAGACTGCGCGGAGGATGGGGGCGGTGGATTCGACGATTCAGATTGCGCTTTCGTTCATTCCGCCGCACCTGATGCTTTGCGGCCTGTTTGTTGTTGCCTGTTTTATTTCGCTGGCGATTGGAACCTCCGTCGGGACGATTGTGGCGCTGACTCCGATCGCGCTGGGGGTGACGCAGACTCTCGGCATTTCCGGCGGGCTCTGCCTCGGCGCCGTTGTGGGAGGCGCAATGTTCGGCGACAATCTTTCGATGATTTCGGATACGACGATTGCCGCGACCCGCACGCAGGGGATTGAGATGCGGGAGAAATTCACCGCAAATCTGCATGTTGCCGCGCCTGCCGCGGTAGTGACCGTGATTCTTTATATTATTCTGAGCCACACCGGCGAACCGATGGCGGGGAGGCCTCTGACTTTGAAAATGTTTCTGGATGTGATTCCTTACCTGTGTGTTCTTGTGCTTGCTTTGACCGGCTTGAATGTCATGGCGCTTCTGATGCTCGGCACATTGCTGGCGGGGGTGATCGGAATCATCAACGGCTCTTTCAGTTTCTGGGAGTTTCTTGCCGCCGCCGGGGTAGGGGCGAGAAGCATGGCGGATACTCTGATTGTGGCGATTCTTGCCGGAGGACTCCTGAAGGTGATCCGCTACAATGACGGAATCGAGTATTTGATGAAAAAAATTGAGCGTCTGATCTGCGGGCGCAGGAGCTGTGAGTTCGGTATTGCGCTTCTCGTCGGCGTGGTGAATGTCTTTACCGCAAACAATACGGTCGCGATCGTGATTGCAGGTCCGATTGCGAAAGACCTGGCAAAACGTTACGAAGTGTCCCCCGCACGTTCCGCAAGCATTCTGGATGCGACATCGTGCATTGTCCAGGGAATGATCCCTTACGGGGCGCAGATTCTTTCCGCTGTCGGGCTTGCGGGCGCGGCGGCGGTCAGTGCGTCGGAGGTGATGAAGTTCCTCTGTTATCCTTATGTGCTGGCTTTGTGCCTGACCGGTTCGATTCTGTTTGCCGGCAGGAGAAAATCTGCGGATGCAGTTCAGTCATGATTGCTTTCCGAAGACAGCTTGCTTTTTCTCTGCCGGCGGGTTATTTTAAAGCCGTTTTTCAATCTATGGAGGTGCGAAGATGAAAAGAGCGATTGCATGTCTTATTGTTTGTGCCGGTGTTGCTGTGATGCTTTCGGCATGCGGAGACAACGGTAATGCGGAATCCGGAAAAAAATCCGCCATAAAGGAAACCGCAGAAGGTGCGGACAAGACCGCGGACTATCTGATCGGTAAAAAAGCTTTGGAGCAGGGGCGGAAAGCGACACGGAAGCTGGACAAGGCGCAGGCGGATTACAATAAGAATCTTGAAAAAGCTCTGGAAGAGTGAGTTTTTACTCCGCATGTTTCAGCGTTTGACGTTTGCCGCGATTTCAGTATCGGGGAGATGATTCAATCCTCCGGTTTTTCTTTGCCGCGTCATTGCTGGTGGATGTGCTGAATGGCGGAGCCTATGCCTCGTTATTAAAAAAATAGGTTTATATAATGCGATGCTTTGCATCGCAAAAACAGCTTCGTGCAGGACTGAAAGTCCTGCCGCGTTCCAGTTGCGTAAGCTGGTCGCCGGAGGCGAAATCCCTGATACCGCGTATGCTTGCATCGCGGTAATTCATTGCAGGAAAGGGGCGGTTTTTTATGACGCAGGATATGACAACAGGGAAGCCGCTCAAGGTGATCATCCGTTTTTCCCTGCCGGTGTTTATCGGGTGCCTGTTTCAGCAGTTTTACAGTATGGCGGATACGATCATCGTCGGGCGCACGGTCAGTGTCCAGGCTTTGGCTGCGGTCGGAGTGACCGGCGGAGTCAGCTTCCTGGTGCTTGGTTTTTTCTTTGGATTGACCGGAGGTTTCGCCGTGGTGACCGGACAGTGTTTCGGTGCGAAGGATTACGATGGCGTCAGACGTTCCGTGGCAGTTTCCACTGTGCTGTGCATTGTGATCAGCATTCTTGTGACAGCGTTGTGTGTTCTGACCGCGCGGCCTCTCTTTCTTGCAATGAATACGCCTGCCGACATTTTCGATGATACTCTGACTTACATGCTGGTCATCTATTACGGAATCTGGGCATCGGTGTTTTACAACATGATATCCAGCATCATCCGTGCGCTTGGAGACAGCATTACGCCGTTGATTTTTCTGGTGGTCGCTTCGCTTCTGAATATCGGTCTGGACTTTCTTTTCATCCTGAATTTTGGCATGGGGGTTGCCGGAGCCGCGTGGGCTACTGTGCTTTCGCAGGCGATTTCCGGCTTTCTCTGCCTCTGGTATGTTGCGCGCAAGTTCCCGATTTTGAAGCTGAAACGTTCCGACTGGAAATGGAACTCCGTATTTGCGTGGGAACATCTGCGTGTAGGCCTGCCGATGGCGTTTCAGTTTTCTATTACGGCAATTGGATGCATCATTCTGCAGGCGGTGCTGAATCTGTTCGGTTCAACGGTGGTTGCCGGTTTCACCGCAGGATCGAAGATTGATCTGCTTGCGGTTCAGGCAATCGCGGCGATCGGTATGACGATGGCGACTTATGCCGCGCAGAATTTCGGTGCCGGCAGGATTGCGCGCATTCGTTCCGGCGTGAATAAATCCATGTTCCTCTGCGTGGTGTTCAGCGCCCTGGCATGTGCATTCGTAATTCTGTTCGGGCGTCCGATGACCGCATTGTTCGTCGGGGCAGGGGAGAAAGAGGTGATTGATGCGTCACAGACTTATCTTGTGCTGAACGGTGTTTTCTATCTCGTGCTCGGACTTCTTTTCATCTTCCGGAATACGCTTCAGGGAATGGGTTTTGCATTGATTCCCCTGATGGGCGGAGTCAGTGAATTGCTTCTGCGTGTTGTGGCAGCGTTTGTATTCGCGAAGTATTTCGGTTATCCGGGAGTGTGCCTTGCATCGCCTGCCGCATGGATCGGCGCTACCGTGATTCTGATCGTGACATATGCCATTGTCATGAGACGCTATGCCAGACTGCATTATCGGTACCGTCCCGACGGTCATCCGTCTTTTGCCTATACGGGGCGTTGATGTCCTTTCTTCACTTTTTCTGGATTTTTTTCAAAAGAGCATTTGACAAGTTTGAAAAGTATTGTATATTTAATCCC
>DXVA01000404.1 GCA_019408975.1 Lentisphaeria bacterium
ACAGTGGTAATACTCCTTTTTGTGTTTTTTGTTAGCTTTCATTTGACTAAAAGTATGTTGCTGTATAAATTATATCATACATCAAAGTGAAAACAATTGACGGAAAGTATTTTTTTTTGACGTTTATTATGAAAGAGCGCAAAGTACAGCTTCTGAGGGTCGGATTTTTCGCCTGCCCCAATGTCAAACGGGTTTCTCCCACAACGATTTCACCATCTTTTGAATGTATCGAAATCCTGACCGGCGGCAAACTCTTTTTTGAAGTAAACGCCGAAATCAAGCAATTCGAGCGCGGCGCAGTCTTCTGGCACAAGGGAGGGGAACACACGATCTGCGAAACGGATGCCAACGATCCCTACCGCTGCATCGTGCTTTATTTCAAGGTCGATGACGGCAACCGCCCCGGACCGCGCGTAAGCCTCTGGGAATCCTCCGACGCCGCTGTCGATTTCGCAGCAGAATGCCACAAAGCGTTTCATTCCGGCTGCGCTGATATGGAGGCGCTCTCGGATTACGCCTACTCCACCATCCGCTGGAAATCCTCGCCGCATCAATCGTCCGTTGAGATCGCATTCCCCGAACCTCTGAAACGTGCGCTCACGTATATCCAGATGAACTACACCTCGGCAGTCGATCCGGAAAACATTGCCGAAAAGTCGAATCTGAGCCGCCCGTATCTTTTCGCCCTGTTCAGGGAATATATGAAAACGACGCCTTACCACTACATTCTTCAACAGCGGATCGGCAAGGCAAAACTTCTGTTGTCCGGCGGTTTGACCCCGATCAAGGAGATCGCGCTCCTCTGCGGGTTCGATTCCCTGGAGGTGTTTTACCGTCAATTCAAGAAAGAAACGAATCTGACTCCGGCGGATTATCGGAAAAAATATTCCGCATATCCGGAATCGTGGGGCAGACTCTGCGCGTTGCAGAATCTCAAGGGAAAGTAGGATGAAATGGCAGTTTTTGCAAAAGAAAATCTTCCGGAAGACGAGTTGAAAGAAGAATTCATCTGTTCCGCGGCAGGCCCCGGCGGACAGCATGTCAACAAAACGGCCACGGCGGTACGTCTGGTCTTCCATGCGGCGGAATCGAAACTATTGAACGAACGTACAAGAAATCGCCTCTATGCTCTCGCCGGGACACGTGCCGCGGACGGGTTCGTCACGATCTTTGTCAAGGATTCGCGCAGTCTGGCGATGAACCGCGATCTTGCGAGGGAACGCCTTGCGGCATTGATCGCACAGGCAATGATCGAGCCGCGAAAACGGAAAAAGACCAAGCCGACCAAAGCATCGAAGGAACGCCGCCTGAAATCGAAAAGTATCCGCAGCAGGGTGAAAAGCTCGCGTTCCGGGCATTATGACTGCGACTGAATATATCGGTCCGGCAAAAAACATAAGGAAACGGAAAGATCAAAAAGCCGGAATTATTTTTTCATTTTTTTTATTTCTTTCCTCAATTGAATTTTTTTTATTGAAACATACTCCTTTTTATGAGCGGGATGGTGCAGCATTGTTTCCCCGTCTGCCGTTTTGCCGTTTGATTTTTCTCTTTTCGATGATATTCTTCTTAAAACAACATTCAACCATGGGGGGTAAATTATGTCTGTCATCACCAACATCACCGGACGTGAAGTCATCGACTCAAGAGGCAATCCGACCGTAGAAGCGGAAGTTACACTGGAATGCGGCATTACGGGGCGCGCATCCGTGCCGTCAGGCGCATCCACCGGCGTAAACGAGGCGCTGGAACTGCGTGACGGCGATAAAAAACGCTACGGTGGGAAAGGTGTTCTTCAGGCTGTCGGGCATATCAACGGGGAGATCGCTGAAGCGCTGACCGGCATGGATGCGCTGGATCAGGCAGCACTCGACCGCGCAATGCTCGAACTTGACGGGACGCCGAATAAAAAGAAACTCGGCGCCAATGCAATTCTCGCCGTGTCCATGGCGGCGCTCCATGCCGGCGCGGAATGCGTCGACCTGCCGCTTTACCGCTACATCGGCGGAGTCAATGCGAAACGCCTGCCGGTTCCGATGATGAACATCATCAACGGCGGAGCGCATTCGGATGCCCCGATTGATTTTCAGGAGTTCATGATCCGCCCGATCGGGGCAAAATGTTTCCGCGAAGGGCTGCGCATGGGCGTGGAGGTCTTCCACTCCCTGAAATCCGTGCTGAGCGCCAGAGGACTCTCCACATCGGTCGGAGACGAGGGCGGTTTTTCGCCTCATGTCGGCAGTATCGACGAAGCGATCACACTGATCGTCGAATCAATCGAACGCGCCGGCTACAAGGCGGGCACAAGGGCTTCCGGGGGAGATGTTTCGATCGCCCTCGACTGCGCTTCCAGCGAGTTCTACAATACGGAAACGGGGCTTTACGAATACAAAAAGGAAGGACAGGGCAGAGTGCTCTCCTCCACGGAACAGGCGGCATACATCCAATCCCTGACCGAGAAATATCCGATTGACTCCGTGGAAGACGGCATGTCCGAAAGCGACTGGACCGGATGGCAGATCCTGCACAGCGCAATCGGCAGCCGGATTCAGCTCGTAGGCGATGACCTGCTTGTAACCAATGTGAAATATCTGCGGAAAGCCATCGACCTGAATGCCGCAAATGCAATTCTTGTCAAAGTCAACCAGATCGGCTCCATTACGGAAACGCTGGATGCGGTCCGCATGGCGCAGAACGCCGCATGGAAAGCCGTCATCAGCCACCGATCCGGCGAAACGGAGGATACCACGATCGCAGACCTTGCCGTCGCCTATGCGACAGGTCAGATCAAGACCGGTTCCGCCAGCAGAAGCGAACGCATCTGCAAGTACAACCGTCTGCTCAGGATCGAAGAAGAACTCGGCGCAAGCGCCGAATATTATTGATCCGGCAATGAAGTCCACGCAGAAGAACAGAAAGCTCCGACGAAGCATACTGTTCTTCTGCCATCCGGAAGGCGCTTTACTTGAGAAGCGCAGACCACTCCGCTTCGCGGAAACCGACGAGAATACGGTCTTCACCGATCAGGAGCGGACGTTTGACCAGCATCCCGTTGGTTGCAAGCAGTCCGATCTGTTCTTCGCCTGACATTTCAGGCAGACGTTCTTTCAACTGCATGGACTTATAGAGAAGCCCGCTGGTATTGAAGAATTTCCGGATCGGGAGCCCGCCGGCGGCGATCCACTTTCCGAGCTCGTCCGCAGTGGGGTTCCGCTCGACGATATGACGGTCTTCATAAGAAATGCCGTGATCGTCAAGAAACTTTTTCGCCTTCCGGCAGGTGGAACATTTCGGATATTCGATAAAAAGATATTTCATGGCAGACCTTTCGTTTTTGCTGTAAATTACCGGAAGCAAAGCGGAAATTCCAGCAGAAAACAAAAAAATTCCATTTTATTTTCCACTTTTGAAGAGAGGAAGGGAAATTATATTCGATTTCGCTTCATCTTTCAAAACCCACCCCGCCTGAGTTTTCGCAACCCGTTCGGGGAACAGCATCAAAACCCGTGTCTTCCAACTCCCTTTTTACGGAGAACGGTAAAGTCTGCTTCTGTGCCAACTGCGGAAGAGTATTTACCGACAGCCTCAAGACAATCCTCATACCTCATTCTGCCGGAAAAATTGTCCCGTCGCAATTTCCCGGCAGTTGTCGCAGGAACAAAAACTTCCAGGAAGAGCGGCAGATTGCTTTTTCCTGGAACCGTTATGCTATCCAAATCCAGAGGGAGAAGCGGAATCGGGTAACGAACGTGATAATTCCGTTTTTTTAAGAACCGGAGAACAAGTGAAATCAACTTGTGATTGAGTTCAGAAAATCTAAATGAACAACCCCGGTGCAGAGCACACGGGGTATCGGGGAT
>DXVA01000405.1 GCA_019408975.1 Lentisphaeria bacterium
GATGCGGGTCATAATAAAAAAAGCTGAAATGCCCGTGCTCCGGCGGAGTTTTCCCCGTCAGGATTGTAGGCACGGCTCCTGCGGAATACCCCAGCTGCGTCACGACATCATAGCGGAAAGGCAGAAAATCTGCACAGAAGCGGTAACGCTCCGCCAGTTCCCAGCCCAGAGCATCAATAAAAAGATAAAGCCGGACTTTCTTCGACGTCCTCTTTTCCAGGTCTGCCATCAGCACACATCGCAATCTTTAAATAATCTTAAGGAGAAGAGAATGTAGCCGCTCTCCCCGCATTTATCAAACAGAGAATGCGGAAAAAATCAGGAAAAATAAAATAAGGCATGACCCTTTGGCGTCTTGACGGAAATCCGGCAAAGCCCCCCGTTTTATCATGGTCAGCCCTGCCGGGTCTTTCTGTCCGATTCCGGATTTCATGCTTCCGGCAAAGTGTATTTTCAAGAAAAAAGTCATATTTTCTTCATTTTTTTCTTGATCTCCCCTTGTCAAACGCAAAAAACCGACTATAATATGTTCTTAAAGGACGCAAATATATGCGAAAACAACAAAAAAATTGGAGGAAAACAAAAAAATGAAAGCACGCAAAGACCGTGGTTTTACCCTCATCGAGCTCCTCGTCGTGATTGCGATTATCGCAATTCTGGCAGGTATGCTGCTCCCCGCCCTGAACTCTGCACGTGAGAAAGCTCGCCGTATCGCATGCACAAGCAATCTGAAACAGATCGGTCTCGCCGCCAAGATGTATTCCGGCGACTATGACGAAAAGTTCCCGACACATAACGATGGGGCTAACTATTACCATAACGGTCAGTCCCTCTCCAAACTGGTCAGCTCAAACTATCTGACAGACTTCAAGGTCTATGTTTGCACTTCTTCAACAACTCCGACGGCGGCGTTGCAGGACGGAGACACTTTGGAAATGTGGGGTGCTGGCGAGAGGGGTCATTCTGGTGCAGCAGGAGAAGATGCACAAGTGCGTTTTGAATCTAACAGCACATACAGCAACTTCTCTTATGGTTACATCGGGAAGATGACAGAGAATGAGAATCCCGACAGCGGACTTGCCTTTGACTCCGGTCGTGATGTAAAAGCAGGCAAATCCAACCATGAAAAATATGGTAACATTCTCTTTGTCGACGGTTCTGCCAGAGCTGCAGTTGGAGCAAACTGGGGTTCCCAGATTTCCTACTATGGCACAAAGTCCTCTGGTGGCGACATTATTATGAGTGCCAATGGAAACTTTGACAGTACTACACGTGTCCCGACCCAGGATGATGCTGGTGTCAAATGTGATGCCAGTGGAAGTGTTGGCGAATAATAAATTCACCATATATCAAAAAGCCAAGCTTAATCAAGCTTGGCTTTTTTTTGCACTTTAAACCAAATACGCGATGCAAGCACACGCGGTATCAGTTTCGCATACAGTGTGACTCGCGTTTGAATGCTGAATCCCGACAGACTCACGCTTATTCTTTCTTTTGTGCAATCAAGAGGGAATTACCCCTCTTCCAATTAAAATCACTCATTGATCATTACAGTAAAGGCTTGCCGCAACGGGAACATTTGGAACAGGGAGTTCCGTTTTGAGTCTTGATGATTTTACACTCTGCGGCGCCGACCTGACGGATGAACTTCGCTTTGTCGGCTTCTCTTCTTGACTCCGGCAACAACAAGAGTGGTCAGTGGTTAGTGGTTAGTGGTTAGTGATTAGTGATTAGTGATTAGTGGACAGTGGGCAGTGGTCAATGAAAAGCGGATAAAGGGGACTTCTCTACTGACCACTCTTAACTCTTAATTCTTAACTCTTAACTCTTAACTAATCAGAGAAGTCCCGCTGTCTCATCAAGACCGAAACGGATGTTCAGGTTCTGGACAGCCTGCCCGGAAGCGCCTTTGGTCAGATTGTCGATCACGGAACAGAGGATCAGATTGCCGGTATGGTCGTCGAGGACAAACCCGATTTCACAGGAATTCGTCATCGTGACATGCTTCGTATCCGGCAGTTTGCCTTTCGGAAGCACACGCACGAAACGCTCCGCGCCATAAGCCTTTTCATAAGCTTCGGCAACCGCATCCATCGTGCAGCCTGCCGTCGCCTTTACAATGATCGTAGAAAAGATGCCGCGATTTACAGGAACGAGATGCGGGAAGAAATTCATCGCCAGTTCACCGACACCGGCGGCAGCGGCAAGTTCCTGCTCGATCTCCGGCAGGTGACGGTGCCTCACGATGCCGTAAGCCCGGACGCTTTCGTTGCATTCGGGGAAAATATAAGGCAGATCGACTTTTCTGCCTGCACCGGTCACTCCGCTGTCTGCGGAAACAATGATGTTTTCAGGGGATGCAAGCCCCGCCGCAAGCACAGGCGCAGTCGGCAGGATGATGCTCGTAGGATAACAGCCCGGACATGCAATCAGGTCCGCCTTCCTGATCTGGTCACGATAACGTTCGGGAAGCCCGTACACCGCTTTTTTCAGGAAATCGGGAGCGGGATGGTCCACTCCGTAATACTCCTTGTATTTTGCGGTGGAACGGATACGGAAGTCCGCGCTGATGTCGATCACTTTCACGCCGGCATCGACCAGAGGGGCCGCATATTCGGCGGCAAGTCCGTGGGGCAGAGCGAGAAACGCGACATCGCAGGTTTCGGAAATCGCCTTGACATCCGGAGCGGAAAATTTCAGCTCATAGTCTCCGAATCGCGGAAAGATGTCGGAAATATTCTTTCCCGCCTCTTTTCTGGATGTAATCACGCGCAGATCGACCTCGGGGTGCCTGATCAGAAGACGGATCAGCTCCTCGCCTGCATAACCTGAAGCTCCGATAATAGCCGCACGAACTTTAGACATGATAAATTCCCACTCCCGGCAGGCGTTCCAGCCCGCATCTTTATATAATTGACAAGATTCGTAAAAAGGAATAATAAAAAAAGGGGAAAGAACTTCTTCTTTCCCCCGAAACCGTCGTAAAAACGATCAGCGCTTGGAGAACTGGAAGCGCTTTCTGGCGCCGGGCTGACCGGCTTTCTTGCGCTCTTTCTCTCTGGAGTCGCGTGTGAGCATTCCGCTGTTTTTGAGAACAGGACGGAGGGACTCATCAAACTTGATGAGAGCTCTCGCAATACCGTGGCGGAGAGCACCCGCCTGCCCGGTCTTGCCGCCGCCGGTGATGTTCGCGCAAACGTCAAGCGTATTGCCGAGCCCGGTCAGGGTAAGGGGTTGGAGGATGAAGCCGCGGATCGCTTCTACATTGAAATATTTATCAAAGTTTTCGCCGTTGACTTTAATTTTGCCGGAACCCTGGCAGATGCGAACTCTCGCGCTCGCGGTTTTTCTGCGTCCGGTGGCACCGATTTCAGATTTGGACATTGCTGCGTTCATTCAAAAATCTCCATCAAAGTTTTACCGGTTCAGGATTCTGAGCCGCATGCGGATGCTCTGCTCCGGCATATACTTTCAGTTTAGCATACTGCGCTCTGCCAAGACGTCCTTTCGGGAGCATGCCCCAGACAGCCTCGCGAATCATCAGATCAGGCTTTTTGGCACGGATTTCGCCGGCTTTCGTGAGTTTGCGGCCGCTGCGGTATCCGGAAAAGGATTCATACATCTTGTTTTCATTTTTTGCGCCGGTAAGGAGCACTTTCTCCGCGTTGATAACGATCACGAAACTGCCGGTGTCAACGTGCGGCGTATATGTGGGACGGTCTTTGCCGCGAAGGGAATTCGCGATTTTGACTGCAAGACGGCCCAGTGGGACATTCGCCGCGTCAAAAAGCACATATTTGCGCTCGATTTCGCCAGCTTTTGCCAGATACGTCTT